>NCBR01000166.1:0-5717 GCA_002279285.1 Acidobacteria bacterium 37-71-11 | reverse complement strand
TCGGCCGGACGCCGTTGAGAAATTGGCCACGGTGATCGGATCGGTGGGATCGGAGACGCGAACGATGGTCACAAATCCTTCGTATGTACTCCAACTCGCGACGTACGCGAACTCGCCTGCCACGACCACCCTCATGGATGTGGAGCCTCCGGTCCACGAACCCACCTGGACCGGGCTTGCCGGGTTGGTGACGTCGTAGATGCTCAGGCCGCCTGCGCCCCCGCCGGGCGGCGCGCCGGCAAGGTACGCGTGTGTGCCGGACACGGCTACGTCGTAGGCCAGCCCATCTACATGCCCCACCTCGACCGGATGCGCAGGATCCGACACGTCCAGGATCCGCAGGCCCGCGGCGCCGGCCGCGACGTAGGCGACACTCCCCGAAACCGCGATCTTGCTGATCGCGGCCGGCACGACCGCGCTGCCAAGGGTGGATGGCGCCGCGGGGTTCGAGACGTCGAGCACCACGAACGTCGAGCCGCTGCCGAGGTACGCCGTCGCGCCCACCGCCGTCACCGCCTGCACGGGCACGGGCCACCGTCCAACCGGCTCAGGGCAGTCGGCGCTCGCAAACCCGGCGACGCCCACGCACAGAACGAGCCATGTCCCCGCGACGAAAGGCCGTGACGTCATGGGCACCTCCACAGTTCATGGTCACACCGGGCTCGCTGGGCCCCATAGATATCCATGATCATAGCGAATCCACGAAACAACTGTGCGGAGCGTCACGTCTCGATGCCGAGCCGGCTCCAGAGTGCGTCGACCTTCGCCTTCACCTCAGGCGACATGACGATGTCACCGGGCCACGGGCGGTTGAACCCTTCGGTCGGCCACTTGCGCGTCGCGTCGATCCCCACCTTGCTCCCCCACCACGGCATCGCCGAAGCGTGGTCGAGCGTCTCCGCCGGCCCCGTGACGAACTCCAGGTCGCGGCGGGGGTCGATGTTGCCGAGGGCGCGCCACGCCACCTCGGCAGGATCCTGGACGTTCACGTCGGCGTCCACGACCACGATCACCTTGGTGAACGTCGCCTGCCCGAGGCCCCAGATCCCGTGCATCACCTTGCGGGCGTGCTGCGGGACGCGCTTGTCGATCGCCACGATCATGAGGTTGTGGAACACCCCCTCGAGCGGCATGTGGTAGTCCACCACCTCGGGGAGCATCTTGCGCAGCAGCGGCAGGAACATGCGCTCGATCGCGTACCCCATGTAGCCGTCCTCCATCGGCGGGCGGCCGACGATCGTCGTCGGGTAGATCGCATCGGCGCGGTGCGTGACCGCGGTGAGGTGGAAGACCGGGTAGTCGTCCGCCAGCGAGTAGAAGCCGGTGTGGTCGCCGAACGGACCCTCGCGGCGGCGCTCCTCGGGGTCCACCCACCCCTCGAGGACGATCTCGGCGCGCGCCGGCACCTCGAGGTCCACGCTGACGCAGCGCACCATCTCGACCGGCTCGCGGCGCACGAACCCCGCGAGCAGCATCTCGTCGATCCCCGGCGGCAGCGGCACCGCCGGCGCGAACATCGTCGCCGGGTCGCCCCCGAACGCGACCGCGACCTCGGTGCGCCGGCCAGCCGCCGACGTGTCGCGGAAGATGCGCGCCGAGTCGTGGTGCAGGTGCCAGTGCATGCCGGTCGTGTTGCGGTCGAACAGCTGCAGCCGGTACATCCCGCAGTTGCGGCCGCCGGTCGCGAGGTCCTTCGTGATCACGTTCGTCAGCGTGAAGAAGCGGCCGCTGTCCTCCGGCCAGCACTGCAGCACCGGAAACTCGTTCAGGTCCACCTGCGTGGTGGTCTTGACCACCTCGTGTACAGGCCCATCCTTCACCACCTTGGGGAAGATCCCCGCGACCTCGGCGAGCTTCGGCAGCGTCCTCACCTTGTCCAGCAGCGACGTCGGCGCTTTGGGCTCGAGGAAGAAGTCGAGGCGGTCCGCCCACTCCTGCCACGAGGCGACCTCGAGCGCCCGCATGACCCGCGGGACCGAGCCGAAGAGGTTGATCGCGACCGGCATGGCGCTCCCGGCCACACGCTCGAACAGCAGCGCGGGGCCCTGCTTCTTGACGACGCGGTCGGCGATCTCGGTGATCTCGAGGAGCGGCGAGACCTCCTCGGCGATGCGCCGCAGCTCACCGCCACTCTCGAGCGCCTTCAGGTAGTCGCGCAGGTCGCGAAACGCCATGGCCGCCTCCGTGCGGGCGATTGTCTCACGGGTCAAGGCAGCGCAGAGGAAAGACGTGGTCCGTGGTCCGTTGTCCGTGGTGAGTGGTCCGAAGAGTGCGACGGCTCTCCGCCGCAAGGGCCGCTTTCAGATACGACGATGCCTTGGGGATGCCATGGGGATTGACATTGCTCGCCGGGGGGGTAAACCTACACAAAATGTGGCAACGTAGTAAGACAAACGAGAGAAGGAGGACAACTATAAAGAGAATGTTGGTACGCGCTGGGGTGTTGGCCAGTGTCGCGATGGCCATCGTGATGTTGGGTGCCCGCTGCGCTCACGCATGGGCGGACTGTGGGCCCATCGATTCCTGCGTCGGTGGGGGTGAGTGTGGATGCATTTGCGTGATCTTTGACGACCAAACGGGTGACTACAAGGGGTTCATCCTGTATCCGTGCGTCTAGCCGTTGCAGGCTGAGGCGCCTCAGAGGCGAGGGCAATTCTTACGGAAACCTGGTTCAGCGCTCCCTCGCGAGATCCGAATCTCGCGAGGGAGCTTCCCGGGGGGAGGTGGTTCCATGAGTCGACGACTGGTCGGCATCGTTGGAGTATTGACGTTGGCGGGCCTGGCGGCGCCCGCGCGATCGCAGGTCGCCCCGCCGAGGCCGGAGTGGGCAAAGGGCGTGCGCGGCTGGGGCGTTCTCGAGGTGGGGGGCGCACCGGGGTCCCGCCCGCTGGAGCAAAAGGTCTGGAAACGCGGCACCCTCGTCGCCCAGGACGGACGCGACAACATCTACCTGCTGGAGGCGATCGCGGGCACGGTTCAGGTGTGGGCGCCAAACGGCGACAAGCGGGACGAGTGGCCGATCCCCGGCTGGCAACCGACGGAGGCCTCGCCGATCCTGTCGGGTTTTGCGTGCGACCGGCGCGGCGAGACGTTCGTCGCCGCGACGCGCGGGCAGGTCCGCGTCTTCACGCGGGACGAAATGCTGCAGTCCTTCACCGTGCCCACCCTCGTCACGGGAGTCGTCGTTGTGAAGGATGAGATCCTGGCGGCACATGTCCCCGTGAAGTTCGGCCACCAAGAGGGTCAGGACAAGGCGCAGCAGGAACCCTTCTACCGCGACCCCTACCTCGTGACCGGCTTCACGATGAAGGGAGAGCCGCTCTCCAGCTCGCTGCCTCCGGACAAGGCGGCGGGGGCGGACGCCCTTTCGCTCGGCATGACGCAGGATATCTGCATCGCCACCGACGACCGCGAGGAGGCTGTTTGGGTCGCGGACCGTCACCGTCTCTATCGCCTTCGCCGTCTGTCCGCCTCAGGGAGCGTGGCGGCGGAGTGGACGAGCGACACGGTGAGGGCCGGGGTGGCGTTCGGCGGTGAGGCGCCAGCGGACGTCGCGCAGAACCTCACGCCCAAGGCGGCCGCCGCGTTCCGGCCGGTCCGGGCCTCGATGACGGTGCGGGACCTCGTCGCGCGCCGGGGCTTCGTCTTCACCCTCATGAGCCCCCACGCAGTCGCCGACGCCGCCGTCATCGACATCTTCTCCAGCCCCGGCGAAGGGCCGCTGTGGCGCATTGCCCTCGGTGGTGGGAGCGGCACGGTTTACGGCCAGTTGGCCGTGACCGACGCGGGGTTCTGGCTGTTCCCGGCCGTCTCGGGCACGCCGCGCTGGATCGAGCGACCGGCCGACTGGGTCATGGAGCAGTCCATCGGCAGCCGTGCCAGCGACGGCGCTTCAGAGAACAGCGAGTAAGAGTTCGCCGGCATCGGCACGCCCAGCCGGAGCTCGTGGTCGAGGCTCGCCGCTCGACCGTGGCATCGAGAGCTCGCTTCGAGGCGCAGCTCCCAACGGCTCCAGAGGAACGACGTGGTAAGTGGTCCGTGGTCCGAAAAGACCGTGGCTCGTGGCTCGTGCATCGTGGATGGTGAGCCGACACGAGAGAGATCAGGGATCAGGGGCCACCACTTCTTGGGGGGGTAGCTGGCGTTGTGACGGCGCGGGGGCGCAGCGACGGGTCACTCCGAGACGAGGCGGTAGCCGACGCCGGGCTCGGTGCGCAGGTAGCGCGGGCGCGCCGGGTCCTCCTCGATCTTGTGCCTGAGCTGGGCGACGTAGACGCGCACGTAGTGGTTCTCGTCGCCGTACTCGGGGCCCCAGACCTGGTGCAGGAGCTGGCGGTGGGTGAGGACCCGCCCCGCGTTCTTCACCAGGACAGCCAGGAGCTTGTACTCGATCGGCGTGAGCCGCAGTTCCCGCGCCCCGACGAACACCTGCCGGCGCGCGAGGTCCACGCGGAGGTCGCCGCTGGTGAAGGCCGGCGCCTCAGCCCCGCCCCCAACAGCCGACGCATGCCGCAGCGCGACCCGCAGGCGAGCCATCAGCTCCCCGACCCCGAACGGTTTGGTCAGGTAATCGTCGGCGCCCGCTTCCAGGGCCGCCACCTTGTCGTTCTCCCGGTCGCGCACCGAGAGCACGACGATCGGCACCGGCGACCACTCGCGCACCTCGCGAATTACCGTGATGCCGTCGCGGTCGGGCAGACCGAGGTCGAGGACGACGGCATCGGGGCGTTGGCCTGCGATCTTCTCGACCGCCTCTGCTGCCGTCGCGGCCTCGACGACGCGGCAGCCCTCGCCGGTAAGGCTCGCCCGCAGGAAGCGCCGGATCGGCGCCTCGTCGTCGACGATCAGGACGAGCGGTTCGGCGGAAACCATGTGCGAGGCCTTCCTGCTGTGTGTTCCTACGTGATCGTAGCATCGCGCCGGGCCTCGGCGGGCAAATCGGGCGGCGGCCCGCCGAGCGGCAGCGCCAGCGAGAACACCGCCCCCCCGCCGGGACGGTTGGCCGCGGCAATCCTGCCCCCGTGCGCCGCCGCCACAGCCTTGGCGATGGCGAGACCCAGTCCGGCCCCCGGCTGCCCGTTCTCCGAGGCGCGCCGGTAGAACTTCTCGAAGACCTGCAGCTCCTCGCCGGGTGCGAGACCGGGTCCCCGGTCGCCGACCTCGATGACCAGCCAGTCGCCCTCGACCCGCGCCGAGACCTCGATCGGCGTGGCGGCGGGCGTGTACTTGAGGGCGTTCTCGAGGACGTTGACCAGCGCCTGGCCGACCAGCGTGGTGTCGAGCGGGACGAGCGGCAGGGAGTCCGGGAGCCGGGTGCGGACCTCGCGTCCGGCCAAGCGTCCTTCGAGCTGTCCGAGCGCGGCGCCGATGACCTCCTCCACCGGCTGCCACTCCTTGCGGATGTTGATCGCCCCGGCTTCAAGCCGCGTCATGTCGAGCAGGTTGCCGATGAACCGGTTCAGGCGCTCGGCCTGGTCGTTGATCGACTGCACGAGCTCCCGGCGAGTCTCGGCGGAAAGAGATTCGGGGTTCCGCAGCATCGTGCTCGAGGCCCCGGCGATCGCCGCCAACGGCGTGCGCAGGTCGTGCGACACCGAGGCCAGCAGCGCGCTTCGGGTCCGTTCCGTTTCCGCCAGGAGCAGGGCGCCCTGCGCCTCGGCGGCCAGGTTCGTTCGCTCGACCGCAAGCGCGATCTGGCTCGCGAATGCTTCCAGGAG
>NCBR01000165.1 GCA_002279285.1 Acidobacteria bacterium 37-71-11 | reverse complement strand
GCAGGGGAAGCGCCAGGAGCAGCCAGAGGCTTCCCATCAACGGTCCTCGCCGCTGCCGCGAGCGATCTCGCGAACGATGGCGAGCCCGATCTGGACGCCAGCCGCAAGGTTTTGGACCGGGAAGGACTCGTGCGGGGAATGCGCGTCCTGGGTTCCGATGCCGAGGTTGACGGTCGGCAGCCCGCGTTCGTTCAGGATGTTGGCGTCGCTGCCCCCGGGGTAGCCGAGCAGCATCGCCTCGAAGCCTGCAGCCTCGATGCCACTCGCGGCGGCGCGCACAACCGGGTCGTCGGGTCCCAGGTGGAACCCCTCGTACTTGTGCGTGAGCGAGATTTCCACCCAGCCGCCGGCCTCGGCAGCGCACCGCTCGAACGCGTCACGCACGAGGCCGATCTGGCGCTCGAGCGCAATCGGGTCGGCGCTGCGGGTCTCGCCCGTGATCTCCACCATGTCCGGCACGACGTTGATGGCCCCGCCCCCGTGGACGGATCCCACGTTCAGCATGCCGGTGTCGTCCAGGCGGCCGAGCGGCAGGCTCGCGATCGCACGCGAGGCGATCTGAACGGCATGTACACCCTTCTCCGGCGCAACGGCGGCATGCGCGGCCAGCCCGTGGACGACGATCCGGAAGGCGATGGCTCCCGGCGCCTCGACGACGAACTGGCCGGGCGGGGCCGAGCTGTCGAACACGAAGCCCATGCGCGCAGAAAGGGCTCCGATGTCGAGAGCCTTGGCGCCGTGCATCCCGCGCTCCTCGGAAACCGTGAAGGCGACCTCGATCGGCCCGTGCGGGTGGCGCTCCTCAACCAGCGCCGACAGGACTCCGAGGATGATTGCGATCCCCGCCCGGTCGTCGGCGCCCAGAATCGTGGTCCCGTCCGAGGAGAGCCGGCCGTTCGCGTGGACCACGGTCAGGTCGCCCGTCGAACCGATGGTGTCCATGTGCGCGCCGAACAGGATGGGCGGCGCGTCGACGTTCTCGGCCAGCCGTGCAACCAGGTTGCCGCAGTCGCCTCCGAACGTCTCGCCGGCGCGGTCCATGTGCCATTCGACGCCGAGCGCCGACAGGCGGCGCTCCAGATACGAGGCCACGTCGCGCTCCTTGCCTGCGACGCCATCGATACGGACCAGGTCGAGAAACGTGTCGACGAGCTGACGGCCTCCCGTCGTGGAATTTCTGTTGCTCTTTGTCGTGTTATGGAATTTTCCTTCCATCGGGTGTAAACTACTCGCAACCCCACGGCCGTGTCAACAGCGAGGTGGGGGGCCGCCGCCAGTGGAGGACCAGCATGCCCGAACCGCTCGCCCCGTCGATCCAGCGGCTCCACGCCGCAATCGAAACCCAGCGCGACAACCTCACGCCCACCGACCGTCGCGTCGCCGCCTACCTGATCGAGCACCCGGAGGACGTTGCGCTGCTCTCGGTGCAGGAACTGGCCACGGAGCTGCGCACCGGGGCCGCCTCGATCATCCGCACCGTCCAGAAGCTCGGGTACACCGGCCTTGCGGAGCTGAAGAAGGCGCTGCGCAGCACCCTGCAACGGGCACGCTCGCCTCTGGAGCAGTTCGGGATGAGCCTCGATGACGCCGGCGGTGAGGTGCCGCCTGCGGTCGCGGCCATCGCGAAGCGGGAGACGCGCAACATCGCCGACACGATGCGGGCGTTCGACGAGCGGGCGTTCCGGGGGGCGGTCGAGGCCCTCGCACGCGCGCACACCGTCTACGTGCTCGGCGTCGGCGTCTCGGCCCACCTGGCGGGACTCGCGGCGTTCGTGCTCCAGCACGTCGGGCTGCGGAGCTTCGCCCTGCAGCACACCGGCCTCAGACTGTCGGAGCAGCTGATCCGGGCAGGCAAGCAAGACGCGCTGCTGGCCTTCTCCTTCCCGCCGTACTCGGCCCAGACCATCGAGGCGTCCCGTCTCGCCAAGGAGCAGGGCGTATCGGTGGTGGCGATCACGAACCATGTCGTGGCGCCGATCGCGGCCTGCTGCGGCTTGCTGCTCGTCGCGAAGACGGACTCGCTGACGCTCTCGAACTCGGTGTCGGCGCCGCTCGTGCTGGTGCACGGCCTCGCCGCCGCCATCGCGCAGCGCGCCCGCCCGCGCTCCCTCAAGGCCATCAAGACCACGCTGTCGATCAGGGTGGACGGGTGACGCCTAGCCGCCTCGCGGAGACGGCCGACCGGTCCACGACGGCGCTTCCAAAGGAATTTTGGACCGCCAACTTCCTGGAGCTGCTCGAGCGGGCGGCGTTCTACGGCTTCTACATCTCCATCACGCCTGACCTGGGCGCCCGCGGCGGCGAGCTCGTCGCGCCGGCCCTCGCCCGCGGGACCGTTACGGCAGCAGCACGCTCGAGCCGGTGGTGCGGCGGGCCTCGAGATCGCGGTGGGCGCGCTCGGCCTCGGCGAGCGGGTAGGTCTGGTTGATCTCGATCTTCACGGCGCCGTTCTCGATCACGTCGAACAGCTCGGCGGCGGTCGCGAGCAGGTCGGATCGGCGCGCGACGTACGTCATCAGCGAAGGGCGGGTGAGGAAGATCGACCCCTTCGCCGAGAGTACGAGAGGCGAGATCGCCGGTACCGGCCCCGAGCTGTTCCCGAAGGTGACCATCATGCCGAGCGGCTGCAGGCAGTCGAGCGAGCCCTCCCAGGTGTCCTTGCCGACGGAGTCGTAGACCACGCGGACGCCGCGGCCGCCGGTTATCGCCCGCACCCGCGCCACGAAGTCCTCGCGGCCGGTCACGATCGGGAACTCGCAGCCGTGCTCGCGGGCGAGCTTCGCCTTGGCCTCTGTGGAGACGGTGCCGATCACGACCGCGCCGAGCTTCTTCGCCCACTGGCAGGCGATCAGGCCGACCCCGCCCGCCGCGGCGTGGATCAGCACCGCGTCCCCCGCGGCGACCGGGCACGTCCGCCGCAGCAGGTACTGCGCCGTCATCCCCTTGAGCATGGCGGCGGCCGCGGTGCGGTCGTCGATCGCCGGCGGCAGCGGCACGAGGCGGTCGGCCGCGATCAGGCGCGTCTCGGCGTACGCGCCGGCGACCCCGGCGTAGGCGACGCGATCCCGGGGCCTCACCTCGGCCACGCCGGGGCCGACCTCCTCGACGACTCCCGCCGCCTCGGAGCCGATCACCGCCGGCAGCTGCAGCGGGTACAGCCCCGAGCGGTGGTAGGTGTCGAGGTAGTTGAGGCCGACCGCCGTCTGGCGGACGAGCGCCTCGCCGGGACCGGGGCGGCCCACCTCGACGTCTTCCCAGCGCAGTACTTCCGGACCCCCGGTTGCGTGGATGCGGATCGCTTTGGCCATGACGAAAGCTTAGCGCTCTGCGGTCGCCGTGGCGAGCGGGCCCGCGACCCGCAGCGCGCCGGGTAGCACCCGGAACGTCACGGGGCCGCTCGGGTAGGTCTCGCCATCGACGTCGAACGGCGGCAGCGGCGCCTCCGGCTCGAGGCGCACCTCGCACGCCTGCCGGAAGCGCACCGGCTTGGCGACGAGGTGGCGGCCGAAGTAAAGCTGCGGCAGGCGGCGGGCGAGCTGGAGCCCGCTGACCTCGCCGACGGCGACCACGTCGAACAGCCCGTCGTCGAGGACCGCGCCGGGGGCGACGCGCATCCCCTTGCCGAACGTCGTGCCGTTGGCCACCGCGAGCAGCAGGATCGGCCCCGCGAACCACTCCTCGCCGTCGGCCCAGACGCGCACCGGGACGCAGCGGTAGCGGCGCAACGCGGTGAGGGTGCAGCGCAGGAACGTGGTGCGGCCGCGCGTCGCCACCGCGTTGACGGTCTCGTCCACCATGCCGGAGACCCCGGCCGAGGCGATGTTGACGAAGAAGAAACCGCCGCGCTCGCCGTCGCAGCGGCCGGCGTCGATCGCGACCGGCGGGCCGAGCAGCGCCCGCCGCAGCGCCTGCACCGGGTCGCGCGGGATGGCGAGCGGCCGGGCGAGGTCGGAGCCGGTGCCGGCCGGCACGATTCCCAGCATCGCCGGCGCCTTGCACCCCAGCAGCACGCCGGCCGCCAGGTGCGCGGTGCCGTCGCCGCCGACCGCGACGACGCGCTCGCACCCCGACTCGACCGCATCGAGGACGGCCCGCCGCGACGCCTCGGCGCCGGCGGGGGTCACAACGCGAACGGGCGCGAGGCGCTCGGCGTGCGGCCGCACGCGCTCCCAGAAACCGGCGGCCCGGCCGCCGCCCGCCGTTGGGTTGACGAGGACCAGCGTCTCGCTCACTTCGCCTCCGCCGGCAGCCAGTTGGCGACCGCACGCGCGAGACGCGCCAGCTCCGCGTTCCAGCGCGGGACCGTCCACCCTGCGGCGCGGCGCAGCAGCGGCCGCAGGTCAGGCGCGAGTTCCAGACACCGCCGCGGCTGCCACATCCCCAGACGCACCCTCCGCAGCAGCAGGTCCTCGAGGTGCACGACCCCGCCGAACCGCAGCTGCCACACCAGCTCGGCCGCGCACAGGTCGAGCCCTTCGCCCAGTGGCTGCAGCGCCGCGCCGGAGGCCGCCGCGGGCAGCGCGAGCGCGCCCAGGCGCCGCGCCATGCCGCGGCCCACGTCCTCCGCGACGCCCATCGCGGCGAGTCCCCGCGCCAGCGCGGCCGGGTCGGCGCGCCACGGCAGCGCCACCGCCGCGGTCTGTTGCGGCGCCACGCTCTCCCGGCGCGCCTCGGGGAGGAGCTTCACCGCGGCATCGACGACCTTGCCGGCGGTGGCGCGGAACGTGGTGAGCTTGCCGCCCGCGGTCGAAACCAGGCCGCGCTCCTCCCACACCGCCTCCTCGCGCGACGCGGCGGAAGGGTTCTCGGCGTGGCTGGAGAGCACCGGGCGGACGCCGGCGAACGCGCCGACGACGTTCCGTCCGGTCACACGGGCCGCGGGGAAAACCGTCTGGACGAAGCGCAGGAGGTAGGCCGTCTCCTCCGGCGTGGGGCGGGGGTCGTCGAGCGGACCGTCGTGGAAGAGGTCGGTCGTGCCGACCAGCGTCCCCTCCGGGTGCGGCACCGCGAACACCGGGCGCCCGTCGTCGGCCGAGAGCGCGGTCACGGCCACGTCGAGGGGCAGGATGGCGCGGGGGAAGAGCAGGTGCGAGCCGCGCGACGGACGCACCCTCGACCTCGCCGCGCCGCCCATCGCCCGCACCTCGTCCACCCAGACGCCGGTGGCGTTCACGACCACGGTCGCGCGCACTTCTTGCGTGGCGCCGCTCTCCAGGTCGCGCACCAGCGCGCCCACGACCCGCCCACCGCGGTCCCGCACCAGCTCCTCCACGCGGGCGTAGCTCAGCGCCGTGCCGCCGGCCAACACCCCGGCGCTTACCGCCGCGTGCACCAGGCGCGCGTCGTCGGCAACGGCGTCGTCGTAGAGCAGGCCGAACTCGAGGCCGCCCCGAGCGAGGCGCGGCACCAGCGCGGCGGCCTCGGCCGCGTCCACGCGCTCGTGGCGGTGGTGCACCGGCGTGAGGTGGTCGTACATCGAGAGGCCGAGGCCGATCTGCCACCCCGGCGTGGCGTCGTGCTCGTACGAGGGGTAGAGGAAGCGCATCTGGCGCACCAGGTGCGGGGAGAGCAGCGCCAGCTGGTCGCGCTCGCGGCAGGCGGTCCGGGTGATGCCGAGCTGCATCCGCCGCAGGTAGCGCAGGCCGCCGTGGATCAGCTTGGAGGAGCGGGACGAGGTGCCGCCGCCGAAGTCCCCGCGCTCGACCAAAGCAACCGCGAGGCCGCG
>NCBR01000362.1 GCA_002279285.1 Acidobacteria bacterium 37-71-11 | reverse complement strand
GTCGCGCGAGCTGGCCGAGCGCAACCTCGACGCGGAGCAGAAGAAACTCGCCGCCGGCATGTCAACCAACTTCCAGGTGGTCAAGATCCAGGACGACCTGGCCGCGGCGCAGGCCGCGGAGCTGCAGTCGCGGGTCCTCTACCGCCAGGCGGTGGCAACCTACAAGGTAGCGGTCGGGAGCTTCCTCGAGTCGCTGGGCATCACCATCAAGGGCGAGCCCGAGCCGAAGGAACCGCACACGGCTCTCAAGGATGTCCGCTGGCTCAAGTACGGTCCCGGCCCGAAGGACGGCGCCGGCGCGCCGGCGCTCTGAGTTGGGAGGAGCATGCCACCTCTGATCGAGATCCGCGATCTGGTCAAGGTTTACGAGATGGGGGACGTGCAGGTGCGGGCCCTCGACGGCGTCTCGTTCAGCGTCGAGACCGGCGAGTTCGTCGCCATCATGGGACCCTCGGGGTCGGGGAAGTCAACCCTGATGAACCTGATCGGCTGCCTGGACACACCCAGCTCGGGGACCTACCGCCTCAACAACCACGAGGTCTCCCGCCTCGACGACGATGAGCTGGCCCGCATTCGCAACCGCGAGATCGGTTTCGTCTTCCAGACGTTCAACCTGCTCTCGCGCGCTTCGGCACTGGAGAACGTCGAGGTGCCGCTGGTGTACGCGGGCGTGCCCAGGCAGGAGCGGCACCGGCGCGCCAAGGAGATGCTCGCGATGGTCGGCCTCGGCGACCGCATGCACCACCAGCCCAACGAACTCTCGGGCGGGCAACGCCAGCGCGTGGCGGTGGCGCGCGCCCTCGTCAACAACCCATCTCTGCTCCTGGCCGACGAGCCGACCGGGAACCTGGATTCGCGCACCGGCGACGAGATCATGGCCCTGTTCGACGAGCTGAACCGGAAGGGGAACGCCATCGTCCTGGTCACCCACGAGGAGGACATCGCGCGGCACGCCAAGAGAGTCGTCCGGCTGCGCGACGGCAAGATCGTGGAGGAACAGCGCCTCCAAGAGAGCCCGGCCGCGCCTTCGACCTCCTGAGACTCCACGCGCCCGGACGGCTGTGGCAGACTAGGCGCGTGACGAACGGCGAGCGCGGGCGTGCGGTGGTGGTCGGGAGCGGCCTCGCGGGGCTCGCGTGCGCGGTGGAGCTTGCCGGATCGGGGTGGGCAACGACGGTGGTGACGGCCGGGCGGGCGGGGCGGGACGGCGCGACGCACCGGGTCCATGGGCTGGCGCCGTGGATCCTCCTCACCGCCCCCTGGGTCAGGGGCGATTCTCCGGAGCGCTTCCTGGCGGACCTTGCCAGACGCGGCCAGGGCCTCGAACGGACCGGCCTCGCCGAGGTCCTCGCCGAGAACGCGCACGCGGCGGCCCGCGAGTTGATCGAAACCCTCGACCTGGAGCTTCTGGCGGACGAACCGGTCACGTTGCCGGGCGACGAGATCGCCCGCGGCTTGCGCTGTCTGCCGCGCGACCGGCACCTGTTGCTGGCGCCGCTACTGCGGCGCTGCGCCGAGCTGGGCGTCGAGCTGCGCGAGCGCACGCTCGCATCCGGGCTGCTGCTCGCCGCCGGCCGCGTCGTCGGGCTGACGGTGTTCGGCCGCGGCGGCGGGGGCCCGGAGCGCATCGCCGCGGACGCGGTGGTGCTGGCGG
>NCBR01000361.1 GCA_002279285.1 Acidobacteria bacterium 37-71-11 | reverse complement strand
AAACCGTCTCCATGAAGCCGCACGACGGGTCGCCGGCGGCGAGGTGGCGCACGAACAGCGCGGCGCGCAGCTCCTCCAGCATGTCGGTTGTCATGGCGTCGGTGCCGAGGCCGACGAGTACGCCGGCGGCGAGCATCGCCGGCACGGCCGCGACCCCGACCGCGTTGTTCATGTTCGACTGCGGGTTGTGGACGGCGGCGGTGCCGGTCTCGGCGAGCAGCGCCGCCTCGTGGCCGTCGATGTGGACGCAGTGGGCGGCGATCGTGGCGGGGCCGAGGATGCCGAGGCGGTGCAGGCGCTCGACCACCCGCTCGCCGTGCTCGCGCATCGAGTGCTCCTCGTCCGAGGCCGCCTCGGCGACGTGGACGTGAAACCCCGCGCCGTGCTCGCGCGCGGCCGCGACGGCGCGCTCCAACGTCGCGTCCGAAAGCGTGAACGCCGCGTGCAGGCCGAACGCCGCGGCAAGAAACGGGTCGCGCTCCCGCCGGCAGCGCGCGGCGAACGCCGCGTTCTCGGCGATCCCTTCGCGGGCGATCGCCTCGCCGTCGCGGTCGGAGACCTCGTAGCACAGGCAGGCTCGCACGCCTGCCTGGCCGACGGCCGCAGCGAGCGCGTCGAGCGAGCCGCGCACCGCGTGCGGGCTCGCGTGGTGGTCGACGAGCGTCGTGGTGCCGTGGCGCACCGCGTCGATCGCCGTGACCAGCGCCGAGAGGCGGCAGTCCTCGAGGTCGAGGGCGCGGTCCAGGCGCCACCACAGGTGCTCGAGCACTTCCCGGAACGACGCCGACGGCGCCGCCTTGCCGAGGCCGCGCGCGAACGCCGAGTAGAAGTGCGTGTGCGCGTTGATGAACCCCGGCCGCACGAGCTTGCCGGCGGCGTCGATCACCCGGGCCGCGCCCGCCGCGATCGTGCCGCTCGGCGCGATCCGCGCGATCCGTCCGCCCTCGCACAGCACGTCGTGGCGGTGCAACACCCGGCTGGTCGCGCCGAGAGTCACCACCGTTCCGTTCGTGATCAGCAGGCTATCCACATCCGCCTCCAAGCGGCCGGGCCTTTGAGCCTCACGACTCCCGCAGCGCCGCGGCTTCTTCCGGCGTGCGGTCGCGCATCGCGAGGGCGCCGGTGAAGCACATCAGGGTGCAGAACGAGCAACCGACGCAGCGCTCGGGGTCGGTGTGCGGCACCCCTTCGGCGTCGAGCGCGATCGCGAGGTACGGGCAGCGCGTGCAGTTGCCGCAGTGCACGCACAGCTCGGCCTCGGCGTGCGAAATCTGCTTCGCAGCGGGGAGCTGCATAAAGTCGGTGACCGGGCCGGGCAGCGCGCGTCCGATCAGCTCAGCGACCGACCCCAGACCGCGCGCCTCGAGCAGGTGGGAGAGGCCGGAGTGCAGCTCGCCGACGACGCCGACGCCGTACTTCATGACGGCGGAGCAGAACTGCACGGTGCGGGCGCCGAGGGCGAGGAAGTTGGCGGCCGAGCGGTAGTCCATCGGGCCGCCGTTGCCCGAGACAACGACCCCGAGGTCCGCCACCTTGGCCAGGGTGAGGTTGGAGATCGGCGTCACCCCGGCGCCGCTCATTCCGGGCGCCGCTCATTCCGACCACGATCCCCTCGTCCCAGCGCTCCTTGCGGCCGGCGCGGAACGCCAGGGTCGGAAAGGTGTTCGCGAGCGTCACACCGGCGAGTGCGGCCGGGTGCCGGGCCAGGACCTCGCGGATCGCCGTCACGATCGGGGCGATCGCGGTCACCGCGCCGGTGAGCTTGAAGAGCTTGGGAACGCCGGGGTCGCCGGTTTCCAGCACCCAGCCGACGATCGTCGCCGTCAGGGCGGCGTCCTGCGAGACGATGTCCCCCTTGGTGCCGTCGCCCCCCTGCGGGCAGGAGAGCGAGTACTCGATGCCGCACGCCCCGGCGGCCTCGAGCTTCGCGGTGTTCGCCTGCCATCCGCGGCGGTCGAACTCGTCGTGGCCGGTGACCGGGCCGCCGGTGGAGGCGAGCGTCAGCCGGTCGGGGAACTCGCGGCGCAGGCGTTCGACCTCGCGGCAGACGCGCTCGAGCGCGTGACCGGAGACGTTGTCGCAGTTGGCGAACGTCGTGCGGTCGAACGCGAACATGTAGCGCGACGGGATGTGGACCGGGAC
>NCBR01000360.1 GCA_002279285.1 Acidobacteria bacterium 37-71-11 | reverse complement strand
CGACCTCGACGACCGGAAGTTCGCCCACTCCGACAGGTTCGTCTTGCCGAGGATGACGGCGCCCGCGGCGCGCAGGCGTTCGGCCACGAACGAATCGCGCGGCGCTTTGGCGCCGACGAGGGCGAGCGAACCGGCGGTGGTCGCCATGCGGTCCGCGGTGGCGATGTTGTCCTTGACGACCACCGGAATGCCGTGCAGCGGCCCGCGCGGTCCCTTCGCCTTACGCTCCGCGTCGAGCGCGACCGCGATTGCGACGGCGTCGGGGTTGACTTCGATGACCGACCGCAGGCTCGGGTCGATCGCTTCGATGCGCCCCAGGTACGCCTCGGCCAGTGAGCGGGCGGTGTGCGTGCCCGCGTTCATTTCCGCCTGGAGCTGGGCGATCGTCGCTTCCTCGAGCTCGAACGGCGCGGCCTGAACCGGTGCTGTCTCGGCGGACCCCCGCACCGCGGCCGGCACGACGCGGCCCACTGCAACCGCCAGGCTGCCCGTCACTCCGGCTTGCAGCAGCTCCCGCCGGCTCATCCCGTTGCCGCGGCGGCCACCCTTCTTCCTGGGCTGCGTCATAGTCATACCTCCTCAGTGTTTCAGTGTACCCCGGAGGAAATGTGCGGTTCGGAGCGCCCCGGCCGGACCCCCGCGGAAATGCTAGACTCCGGCAGCAACACTGCTGCGTGAACGTCTCATGACAGGTGTGACACCGAAGCCAGCGCCGAACACCGGGGCTCCTCTTGTGGCCGGGGGAACCGCGCCTCCTCCGGCCGAATCCGTGCCCGCCGACGATGCCGGCAGGCGTGCCTTGGCGTCCGACATCCGGGCGTTCCACAACGAGCTGCGCCGCAACAACCTGCGGATGGTCTTCTGGGTCGCGGCCGCCTTCATCCCGGCGTACCTCGCGTGGACGGTGTTCGACTTCGTCCTCGCGCCGGCGCACTGGACGTACTTCCTTTTCCTGCGGCTGGTCGCGGTGGTTCTCACCACGGCGGTTGCCGTCGCCGCGCACTCGCCGAGGTTCCGCAGGTTCACCTGGGAGGCGCTCTGGGTACTCGCCTTTTTCTTCGGCGCCTTCATCGCGCCGATGCTGCCGCTGGCCGGCGACCACTTCCCGGCGTACGTGATGGGCTTCACGGTCGTGATCCTGGGAGTCGGGCTGCTCCCCGCATGGCCGCCCAACTGGTCGCTCGCGAACATCGTGGCGAACATCGGGGTTGCATCGTTCGCGTTCGCCATCTGGCCCACGACCGTTCCGCTGCGCGAGATCCTGGGCAGCGCCTTCTTCGTCATCACCGCGGCGGGGCTCTCGCTGGCAGCCTCCTATTTCAAGTACAACCTCGCGCGGAGCGACTATTTCACACGCGCTGAACTCGCCGAGGTCGCCCGCCTCGAGGCCGACGCCCGGCGCGGGCTCGACGCCGCCAGGGTGGACCTCCAGCAGGCACTCGATCAGCTCAAGGACCTGGACCGGCTCAAGAGCAAGTTCTTCGCCAATGTCTCGCACGAGCTGCGGACGCCGCTCACGCTGATCCTCGCGCCGGTGGAGGAGCTCGCGGCCACCACCACCGACCCCGACCGGCTGCAGTACCTGCGGGTGATCCGCCGCAACGCGTATCGCCTGCTCCGGCTGATCGACGACCTTCTCGACCTCTCGCGCCTCGATGCCGGCGGCCT
>NCBR01000359.1 GCA_002279285.1 Acidobacteria bacterium 37-71-11 | reverse complement strand
GCCGTGCGCCCGCCGGTCAGCTCCCGATGCGGTGCACCCGCATCAGGTTGGTGAGCGGCCGGGCGACCACCGGGGCCCCGTGCGTGACGACGAGAAGGCCGCCGGCCGCGGCCAGGTTCTCGCGCAGCGCCTCGCGCTCGGCCAGGCGCACGACCTCTTCGTGGTCCTCGGGCGGCTCGGCGACGACTCGGGAGGTCACGCCCCAGACGAGGGAAAGGGCGCGCGCGACCTCGGGGTGGGGCGTGAGCGCGAGGACCGGTTTGACCGGCCGGTGGCGGGCGAGGAGGCGCGCGGTACGGCCGCTTTGAGTGAAGCAGACGATCGCCGCGGCGTTCAGGTGCTCGACCGCGGCCGCGGCCGCCTCGGCGACGGCATCCGAAACCGGATCGGCCACATCGAACGCCGGGGGAGAAACCGCCCAGCTGGTGCGGAACTCGGGGTGGCGTTCGGCCTCGCAGACGATGCGGGCGCACGCCGCCACCGCCAGCGCCGGGTGGTCGCCGATCGCGGTCTCGGCGCTGAGCATCACCGCGTCGGAGCCGTCGAACACCGCGTTGGCGACGTCGCTGGCCTCGGCGCGCGTGGGCCTCGGCTCGTGGATCATGCTCTCGAGCATCTCGGTGGCGGTGATCGTGGGGACGCCGGCGGCGCGCGCGGCCTGGAGGATGCGCTTCTGCAGCACGGGCACCATCTCCGGAGAGGTCTCGGCGCCGAGGTCGCCGCGCGCGACCATGACCACGTCGGCGGCGCCGAGGATGGCGGCGAGCGCGTCCGGGGCGACGGCCTGCGCCTTCTCCAGCTTCGCGATCACGGGCACGGCGCGACCGCGCGCGGCGATTGTGCGCCGCAACCCGGCGACGTCTTCGGCACGGCGGACGAACGACAGCGAACACGCGTCGATACCGGCGTCGAGCGCGGCCGCGATGCAGCGCAGGTCGTGCTCGGTGAGGGAGGGGAGCGACGTCTCGACATCGGGGAGGTTGACGCCCATCCCGGGCGCGACGTTGCCGCCGCGAGCGACCTCGGCGCGAACCGTGCTCGCGAGCGCCGCGGTGACGAGCAGCGCGATCTTGCCGTCGTGCACGAGCACGCGGGAGCCGGGCGGGCACTCGCGCACCGGGTCCATCCCGTCGACCTGGACCGTGGCGCCGCTGCCGCCGGCGCCGACGGTGACGGCCGTCCCCTCGACGAGCGCGGCCGGCGAGGTTCCCTTCGCCACCCGGAGCTTGGGTCCGGCGAGGTCGCAGAAGACGGCGAGGGGATGGCCGATCGCGGCTTCGGCGCCGCGGACCAAAGCGACCAGCGGTGCGATCTGGTCGGAGGCAAGATGGGCCGCGTTGAGGCGGAAGACGTCGGCCCCCGCCCGCGCCAGGTCGTCGATGGCCTCAGGGGTGGCCGAAGCCGGCCCGAGCGTCGCCACGATCTTGACCCTGCGCGCGTCATCACCCGCGTGGCCCATCCCGGCTCGCCTCCCTGGCGCCGCGTCCCGCGACCGCCCCGATGACCTCACGGTACCACGCCGCCGCGGCCTTGATTCTCTTCACTGCGTGAGGCCTGTGTTCTTTTGCCCCGCGGGCTACGGCCGATGTCGCTCGGGCGGCGCATCGAGCGCCGCCCTCCGACCCGCCTGCGCGTGCGACCGAGCAGGGCGTCCCGCGGTGGGGCCCCTCGCTGTTCTCCTCCCT
>NCBR01000358.1 GCA_002279285.1 Acidobacteria bacterium 37-71-11 | reverse complement strand
TCTCCCACGACTCGCCGCGGTCGGTCGAGCGGAAGAAGCCGCCCTTGTCACCGGCCGCCTCCACGATCGCGTACACCACGTCCGGTCGAGACGGCGCCACAGCGAGGCCGATGCGGCCGAGGTCCACGTCCTTGGGCAGCCCGTTCGTCAGCTTGCGCCAGGTCTTGCCCGCGTCGGTGGACTTGTAGATCGCGGACTCCGGGCCGCCGTCGATGATCGTCCAGGCGTGCCGGCGGCGCTGGTAGGCCGCAGCGTAGACGGTATCCGGGTTGCGCGGGTCGAGCGCAATGTCGCTGACGCCCGTGTTCTCGGAAATCTTCAGGGCCGCCGTCCAGGTCGCGCCGCCGTCGCTCGTCTTGTACAGGCCGCGGTCGCCGCCGGGTCCCCATAGCGGGCCCTGCGCGGCCACGTACACGATCCGCGAGTCGCGCGGGTCGACGACGATCCTGCCGATGTGTTCGGAACGCTTCAGCCCGACGTTGCGCCAGCTCTTGCCGCCGTCGTCGGAGCGGTAGACGCCGTCGCCCCACGACACCGAGCGCTGGCTGTTGTTCTCCCCGGTCCCGACCCAGACGGAGTTCGGGTTGTTGGGGTCGAGCGTCACGCACCCGATCGAGTAGGCGCCCTCGTGGTCGAACAGCGGCGTCCATGTCGTGCCGTCGTTCTCGGTCTTCCAGACACCGCCCGACGCCACCGCGACGAAGTAGCGCTCGGGGCGCGCGGGGTCGACAGCGAAGTCGGCGATGCGCCCGGAGGTGAGCGCTGGGCCGATGCCGCGGAAGGCGAGGCCGGCGAACGTCCCGGCGGACATGACGTCCGTCTGCTTCGGGGATGCGCCTGCAGCGGACGGCCGCGCGGGTTCGACGGCGACGCACGGCGCCGCCAGCGCCAACGTGACCACCAGTGCGATTTCGAGGCTCTTCATTGTGGATCCTCCCTGCGACTGCGCAGCGTGAACCCTAGCCCCACCAGTGCCCGGCGCGCAACTGGCACAGGCGCTCCGGGCCGACGGGCGGCGCGGCGCCCCGGCCCCCGCCGGCGCTTGGCCCGGTGGAGTCAGGATAAGCGTCGCAAGAACTCGGCGAGACCTTCGGCCGGGAAGTCGACCGAGAGGTACCAGCCCTGGCCGTAGGGGCACTGGAGCGCGGCGAGCGCGTCCGCCTGCGCCTGGTGCTCGATGCCCTCGGCGATGACCTCGATGTTGAGGCCGCGGCCCATGCGGACGATCGCCTGCACCAGCGCGCTGGCCCCCTTGTCGGTCGTGATCCCATCCACGAAGACGCGGTCGATCTTCACGATGTCCACCGGGAAGCGGCGCAGGTGCGACAGCGACGAATAGCCGGTCCCGAAGTCGTCGAGGGCGAGCTTGATCCCGAGGGCCTTGAGCCGGTTGAGGTGAACGGCGGTCTTGTCCGAATCGAGCAGGATCGCGCCCTCGGTGATCTCGAGCACGACGCGCTCCGGCTCGATGCCGGTGTCCTTGAGGATCTCCGCCACCTCGTCCACGAGCGCCGGGTCCTGGAGGTGGGTGGGTGAGATGTTCACACTCAGGAGGAAGCCAGTCGGCAGCTCCACTCCCGGCCTGAGCGCCTGCAGCGTCTCGCAGGCGTGGCGCAGCACCCAGCGGTCGATCTGGACCATGAGGCCGGCCTGCTCGGCGAGAGGCAGGAACGCCACCGCGGGCATGA
>NCBR01000164.1 GCA_002279285.1 Acidobacteria bacterium 37-71-11 | reverse complement strand
GGCGGATCAACGACACCCCCCACCCACCAGTCGGAGGTCCTGCTCAAGGACCAAATGCCTGACACGACCCAGAGCCGACGGCAGGGTCTCCGCCTGGCGCGGGGGTGGTGGCCAAGACCGCCCAGCGGGCGTAGGCCGATGGCGCCGGAGCGTGCGGGTCCCGAGCGGCCAGAGCGGCGGGTGGAAACGCCGGTCCTGAGCGAAGCGAAGGAAACGGCGAGGCTCCACCCGTCGATCTGGCCAGCTCGGTCGCACGCGGAGGCGGGTCGGAGGGCGGCGCTCGATGCGCCGCCCGAGCGACCCGGCCGGAGCCCGCGGGGCATAAGAAAAGGCCTCACGCAGTGAAGAAGACAAAACAGGCCACCCGCGGGACCGACGCTGGCATTGTGGTCCGCCGCCAGCGCCGCCCCCCGGCGGCGCCTATTCGGGATCGGCTGCGAGCGCCGCCCGCATTCGCTGGGCCATCTCCGGCGGCGTCATCGGGACCCTCGGTGCCGGATCGGCGTCGGAGGCGTCCACCGCAAGGTCGAGCAGCGCCGGACCCGGCGCCGCCAGCCACGCATCCATCGCCTCGGCTGCATGCTCAGCGGAGAAACAGCGACGCGCCCAACGGTAGCCGGCGCTGGCTGCGACGGCGGCGAGATCCACGTTCTGTGAGACCGCCGGCTGGCCGCCGGTGGTGGCGTAGCAGCCGTTGTCGAGCACGAGGTGGTAGAGGTTGGCGGGCTGCAGCCCGCCGACGAGGGCGAGGCCGCCGAACCCCATGAGCAGGTTGCCGTCGCCGTCGAGGGCAACGACCCTTTCCATCCGGGTCATCGCGAGGCCGAGCGCGATCGAGGCGACCTGGCCCATGGAACCCAGCATGTAGAACGTCCGCGGCCGGTCGCAGGCGCGGTACGCCTCGCGCGAGATCGCACCGTCGGCGGCGACAACGATGTCGTCGTCCGCGAGGAGCGGCAACACCAGGGCGACGGCCTCGGCGCGGGTCACAAGTCCACCCCCTTGCCGACCAGCAGCACGGCCGGACGGCGCTTGCGCTCGGAAACAGTGACGAGCCAGTGCGCGTCGTCACCCTCCGCGCCGGGCCGCGCCTCGGCCCAGGGGATCTCGAAGAGATCGAGCAGCCGGCGGGTCCGCTGGCCGAGGATGCGGTGTTCCTCGAAATCGCTCGGATCCCCCCGGTCGGAGACCACCATCGGCAGCGGGACCCCGTACATCAGGTGCAGCGAGGTGAGGACCTCGAGGCAGTAGCCCAGGCCCGAGTTCTGCATCGCGGCGGCGGCTCGCGTCCCGCCGAGCCAGGCGCCGGCGCACGCCGCCACGGCGTGGTCCTCGCGCACGGCAGGGAGGAACGAGGACAGCGGCAGTTCCCGGCACCCCGCGAAGAACGTCTTCAGGTACGAGCACGGTACCCCGGCGACGAAGCCGACGCCGGCGACGAGCAGAGCGTCGAGCCGGCGCGAGGCGCTCACCTCTTCGGCTCCGGCACGAGCAGTTCGGTGTCCGGCGCCGAGTCGGGGGTGATGCGCGTGCCGCTCTTGAGGTCCTCGCGGATGATCAGCTCGAGGAACATGTCGCGCACGCCCGCCTTGCCGCGCTGCTTGTAGACGCGGGCGACGTCGCGGGCGGAGAGCTTGATCCCGGTCATCGCCTCCAGGTACTGGGTGAAGACCCGCGGCCGCGACAGGAGACTCACGATTAAGAGCAGCAGCAGGATCCCGGCCGCCGTCACCAGGTAGATCACCATTTGCGTCGAGAGCTCAATCATCGGTGGTCGCCTCCCCGCCGCCGTCCAGTTGTGTCGCATCCACCTCGCCGAAGTACTCGGGCGGCACCAAGACCTCCCGCCCGCGCGATCCCTGCGAAGGCCCGACGAGACCCTGCTGCTCCATCATATCGAGAAGTCGAGCCGAGCGCGCGTACCCCAGGCGCATCTTGCGCTGGATGTACGAGGCCGAGGCCTTGCGCGAGCCGATGACCAGGCGAGCCGCCTGGTCGTACATCGGGTCGTCCCACTCCGTCTCGCCGCCGAACCCGGCCCCCGGCTCCGGCTCCGAGAGCACGGCCGGATCGAACTCGGGCTTTCCGAGGCGGCGCAGGTGCTTGAGCACGGTCAGGATCTCGTCCTCGCGCACCAGGCAGCCGTGGAGGCGGACGGGCCGCGACGTGCCGGCCGCCAGGTAGAGCATGTCGCCCATCCCGAGCAGGCACTCGGCGCCTTCGGTGTCGAGGATCGTCCGGGAGTCGAACCGCGTCCGCACCTTGTACGCGATGCGGCAGGGGAAGTTGGCCTTGATCACCCCGGTCACGATGTCCACGCTCGGGCGTTGGGTCGCGAACAGCAGATGGATGCCGACCGCGCGCGCCATCTGCGACAGGTGGCCGATCGAGTCCTCGACCTCGCTGGCGCAGGTCATCATGAGGTCGGCGAGCTCGTCGATGATGATCACGATGAACGGCAGCGGCTGCAGCTCCACCGTGCCGGCGCTCTCGGCGGCGACCTTGCGCGCCTCGGTGTCGCCGAGCAGCGCGTTGTACTGGGTGAGGTTGCGCACCTTGCAGGCGGCAAGCAGGGCGTAGCGCTCGCGCATCTGGCGCACCGCCCAACGCAGGGCGCGCGCGGCTTCCTTGGGGTCCGAGATGATCGGCGTCAGCAGGTGCGGCAGCTTCTCGTACATCCCCAGTTCCACCTGCTTGGGGTCGATCAGGATGAAGCGCACGTCGTTGGGCGTCGCCTTGAACAGGATCGACATGATCATGGCGTTGATGCCCACGCTCTTGCCGGAGCCGGTGAAGCCGCCGATCAGGAGGTGCGGCATGCGCTGCATGTCGGCGACGAACGGCCGCCCGTGGATGTCCTTGCCCAGGGCCAGCGTGAGCGGCGAGGCGGAGTGGACGAACTTCGAGGACTCGATGATCTCGCGCAGCACGATGGTGTGGCGCTCGGGGTTGGGCACCTCGATCCCCACCGTTGCCTTGCCCGGTATGCGCTCGATCCGCACCGCCTCGACCTGCAGCCCGAGGGCGAGGTCCTCCTCGAGGCGCACAACCTGCGCGTACTTGACCCCCGCCGCAGGACGGAACTCGTAGGTGGTGATGACCGGCCCCGGCAGCACGTCCTCGACCGTGCCGTCCACCCGGAACTCCTGGCACTTGGCCTCGACGTGCTCCCGCATCGTGGCGAGTTGCTTCGGGTCGAGCTCGGGCGCCGGCGGAGGGAGCGCCAACATGGTCTTCTCCGGCAGCGGCGAGATCGGAGCCTCGGGGAAGTCGAACGCCTCCTGCACCGGCATCGCTTCGACCCGGCGCGTCGCCGGGCGCGGCGACCGCGGCGCGGGCGCGCGGCCCTCGGACTCCTCGGTGCTGCCGCGGGACCGGGACCTGGAGGTTTGCGGCGCCGGTTCATCGCTCACGACCGCCACGTGGCGCAGGCGACGGATGCCGAAGCGTGCCTCCCCGAACCGCTCGCGGGCCACCAGCGGCGGCCGCGGCGCTCCCGGGTGGCGCTCCTGATGGCGGCGCAGCAGCGTCTTCCTCATCTCCCCGCGTTGCCGGTCGTCGCGCCTGCGCGCCCACCGCGCCGCCATCTCGGAGCGCTTGTGGGTCATCAGGCCGCCGAACCCGGCGAACACCTGCACGAGCGAACCCCGCACGCCGAACACCACCCCCGCCAGGACCGCCCCGGCGCACAGCACGAGCGCCCCTACCGGCCCAAGCGACCCCTTGAGCCCGAGGGCGACGAGGCGTCCGACCTCGCCCCCCCACTCCAGCTCGCCGCCGCGGTAGCCCGTGCGTCCCACGAGCGCGGCGAGCAGGCCGTCGCCGCCGACGACGGCCACCGTCCAGGCGGTCCCCACGACGGCCGGGGACTCGAGCTCACGTCCGTGCAGCCAGCGCCACCCGATCACCATCATCATCACCGGCACGGCGGGCGCGAGCGCGCCCAGCAGGCCGACCACGATCCCGGCGATCGCCGCCCCGCCCCACGAGAGGAGGTTGTGGACGACGTCGCTTCCCGCCGCGAACAGCGAGGGGTCGAGCGGGTGGTAGGTCACGGCCGCGAGGAGCACGAGCACGCCCATGAGCCCGAGCAGGTAGCCGGCGACCTCGCGGGTGATCTCCTCCCGGCTGCGCGCCATTACCAGACGCCCATCTTGGCGAAGACGACGGTCAGCGCCGCGAGCGGCAGCAGGTACCAGGCAAACAGGTACAACCGCCCGCGCTCCACGAGGGAACGCACCAACAAGAGACAGGCGAACCCGACCACCGCGGCGGTCAGGGCGCCCACGACGGCCGGCCCGGCGAAGCCACGCGCCGCCGCGATCTCCGTCCGGTGCATCCAGCCCTCGACCACGGCGGCCCCCAGGATCGTGGGGACCGACAGCAGGAACGAGAAGTCGGCGGCCCAGCGCCGCTCGAGACCGCACGCCAGCCCGGTGCAGATCGTCGTCCCGGAGCGCGACATCCCCGGCAACAGCACGACCACACCCTGCGCGAACCCCACCACCGCCGAGGCCCACCAGGTCATCCCCGGCCCCTCGATCCGGCCGGCAGCGTTGCGCACGGCGATGAGGAACAGCGCGGTCACCGTGAACCCGGCCGCGATCAGCAACGGGTAGCGGATCGAGTCCTCGGCCCAGTGCCGCAGCGGCAGCGCCAGCACCGAGGTCATCGCCATCGCGAGGACCAGCTGCGCGCCCAGCCGCACCAGGTACCGATGGCGCACGACCTCCACCAGCCGGCGCCACTCCAGCGCCACGATCGCGAGCACCGTGCCGAGGTGAAGCGCCACGTCGAAGACGAGCCCGGGTTGCGAAAAGCCGGGCATGAGCGACTGCACCAGGGCGAGGTGCCCGCGCGACGAGATCGGCAGGAACTCGGTGAGTCCCTGCACGACCCCAAGCACGACCGCATCCACCATGGTCATTTAGAGCTCCACGACCAGCGCCACCACCACCGGACGGCGGCGCGTGCGCCGGCGCACCTCACTTCGAAGCCACCGCGTCATTGTACTGCGCAGCCATTCCGGGTCGCGGCGCGCCAAGATCCCGGCCCGTCCGATCTCCCCGGCGAGCCCCGCCGCGAGGTGGTCCACGAGCCCGGCGCGCACCGGCATCCCGGAGACGTGGATCTGCACCTCGCCGAACCCCTCTTGTCCGGCGCGCGAGCACGGCAGCACCGCCACCACCAGCCCCTCGCGCGCCAGCGAGCGCCGGTGCCGCAGGATCGCGGGGTCGAGGACCTCCTCGCCGACGTCGTCGAGGAGGATGCGCCCGACCTGGCGCAGCTCGCCGGTGACGCTCGCGCCCGCGCACCCCCACGCCACCTCCTCGCCGTTCTCCACGACCAGGGTGGCGATCCCTCGAGCCCGCGCCAGCTCGGCCACGGCCTCGAGGTGGCGGCGGCGGCCGTGCACGGGGATCACGCGGCTCGGCCGCACGAGGTCGAGCAGGCGCGCAAGCTCGGCGCGGTGCGGGTGGCCCGAGGCGTGGATCGGCGCCTCCGCGGCCGTCACCACCCGCGCGCCGCGGCGGACGCAGTGGTCGAAGAGCAGCGCGAGGCGGCGCTCGTTCCCTGGGATGACGCGGGCCGCGTGCAGCACGGTGTCGCCGGGGCGCAGGCGCAGGCCGGGGAGGAGGTCCACGGCGAGGCGGGAGAACGCGGAGCCCGGCTCCCCCTGCGATCCCGTCGCCACCACGACGACCCGGTCGCGCGGCAGCGCCGGCAGCTCCCGCGCCGGACGCACGAGGCCCAGGGGAAGCCCCAGCCCGCCGAGGCGGCTCGAGACCTCGAGCGACTCGACGAGGCCCCGCCC
>NCBR01000163.1 GCA_002279285.1 Acidobacteria bacterium 37-71-11 | reverse complement strand
TGGACATCGGGCGGGCAGACACCGCCCTCCTGCAACCGCGCGTACAGCAGCTGCACCATCCTCTGGCTGACCTTGAGGAGCGTGGCCCCATCGTCCAGTTTGTCGAGATCGAGCGCCACCACCGTGACCGCGCTCCGCGCGGCTGCCGTGACCGTGATCCTGTCGGGCCGCACCCACCGCGCCCACCCTCCTGGAACGCCGGGCTGGAACCCCCAATCTGCACGTATGTGGATTTCCATAGGTTGTTCCCCAAACATCGGGTGCCCGCAGCACCGTACAGGCAGGCTATGGCGCCGGCGCCCGTGTGTCCTTGTCGCGCGACAACTGCGCCGGAAGGGGCCTGTGGGGCATCGCTCCCTCGCGTCGCGAGGCCACGTCCTCGCGGAGGATCCGCAGCACCTCGTTCATCGCCGCGGGGCAGGCCGCGTCGTGGTGGCCACAGGGAACGATCGTCTCGGAGGCGGCCCCGTCGAGATGTCCGCTGCGGTAACTCACCACTCCGTCGCTGGCGTCCTCGTCGCCGCCCTTGCCGCGGTCGCCGAGGATCGTGTGGTAGGGGACGCCCGGTGCGATCGGGATCGCGGCGAACGCCCGCATCACCGGGTTGTCCGGGCGAAGCACCCGGACCGCGTCGGCCCCGCCTCTCCGCAGGAGGCTGCGCATCGCCGGCGCGACCGCGTCCGGCTGGTTCCGGGCGATGGAGCGAAGCATGTCCGAGAAAGGCTTCGGCAGCTTGATGAGGGCCGACGCGATCCGGCCCATTAGGCTCTTGGCCATACGGCAGCCGCGCTGCGCCGTGGCGAGGAAGATCACGCGGCGGACGTACGGCTTCGGCGTGAAGAACAGAGCGTTCTCCAGCGCCGTGAGCTGCGGCGCGGGGACGGCGAGTCCCGCCGGCGGCACGGTGAAGATGGTGTTCCAGAGCGTGTCCCCGCTGGCCGCCACGGTGGTCTTGACCAGCACTCCGCCCATGCTGTGGCCGACGAGGACCATCGAGCGCATGGCAGCGTCACGCCCCAGTGGATCGAGTCGATGCCGGACCTCGTCGATCGCGTCCCGAAACATCGCTGCGGTCCACAGGAACGGCTCGCCGCTCGGGTAGATGAAGTACCAGACCTGGTAGGTCCTTTGCAGCTCGGGATCGCCCTCGATCCGGTTGGTCAGCGGCAGCCAGATCGAAGGATCCGACCAGAGGCCGTGCACGAACACGAGAGGCGTCTTGTCCGCGTCGTACGGCTCCATGAGGATCATGCGATGGAACGAGCCGGTTGCGGACGGCGAGAACATCCCTTTGCTGCCGATCTCGCGGATCTCGCGCTCCCCGATGGCGGCAAGGTGGCCGTAGGCGGCGGTGAAGTCCGCCGCGACCGGGATCGCTTCGCCGGCGATCTCCACGCTCTCCCGCGTGCCGGGATCGAGGAGTTCGACGTCGGCGCGCCTCGTCGCGCTGCGGTCTGCCGGTGCGGCGGCAAAACGCAGCAGCGCCGTCACCGGGATCCCTAGACCCTTGGGTGGGTAGAACGCCGAGGCCGGCGCCGAGGGGTCCTGACCCGCGAGGCCCGCGAACGGGGCGCCGAGTCCATACCTGATGAAGCGGTCGGGCAGCCCCTCGACGGCGAAGCGGTCCACGGCGAGGAGGGTCTTGAGCTGATCGAACCGCCAGTCGCCGCGGCCGAAGGTCAGCTCGAACGGTCCCGCCGGCCCGCGCACCGTGATCGCCGTCGTAGCCTTGCGCGCGCCGTGGGCGTTGGCCAGGGTTTCCACCACACGAGCCACGGCATCGGCATAGATCATGACCGCCGAGCCGTAATCCTGGTCGAACCCGGGCTCGGGGTCGCCGGGCCTCCGGTCGAAGAGGTAGTCCCAGCTGCGAGCCGCCGTTGCAAGGTAGAGATCGAGACGGCCGCCGGTCTTCTCGTCCGCTGCCCGACGAGCCGCTAGCAGCGTGAGCTCGACGGCTGCGAAGCGGGCTGTTAACCCGGTTTCATGGGCGTCTTCGATGCCCTGCAACGCGGCCCACGGGTGCGCTCTCCACACGCGTCCGAGCCCGTGCAGGCGCAGCAGTTCCAGGGTCCCGGCGCTGGGTTCGTCCGAGGCCGGCATCGCCCGCTGCACCCACCGGTAGGTGTCCTCGGACCTCACCGAGCGGACCTTGACGGTGCTCGTGCACGCGGGGAGAGCGAGGAACAGACCGAGGAGCACCAGCAAGGGGACGGCGTTGCGAACCGCGTGGCGGGCCTTCGATACCTCGTTCGGACAGCTGCAGCAGAGGACGACGTCGCGGTCGCGCGTGATCGCCAGCTTCTTGACGAACCGCCGCCGCTGGATGAGCTCCCGGGCGATCCAGGTGGCGAATACGGCGGCGAGCAGCAGCGGGGCGGAAGGGACGGGAAGGGCCGCCTGCTCCGCAAGGATCCAGAAGAACACCAGCGTGTACCCGTGCCGGACGACGAAATCGAAGGAGTTCGTCACCACGTCGATGTTCAGGCGGAGGAGAGCCTGCCCCCGGCGGCCAGGTAGCCGTGGCGGACGTAGTCGGCGACCATGCGGTCGGCGTTGTAGCGCCAGGCGAGCGTCATGATCGAGCGCTTCATCCGCTCGACCCACCCGCGAGGCGGCGCCGTCCCGTCTCGGTCGTAGAACAGCGGCACGACCTGCTCCTCGATCTGCCGGTAGAGCGACTCGGCGTCCCGCGCCCACTGCACGGCGGGATCGGTGTGCACCATCCCGTCCCCGATCGCGAAGCCGTTCTTGCCGTCGTAGCCCTCGGCCCACCAGCCGTCGAGCACCGAGAGGTTGAGGCCGCCGTTGAGGACGACTTTCTGCCCGCTCGTGCCGCACGCCTCCATCGGGCGGAGCGGCGTGTTGATCCACACGTCCACCCCCTGCACCAGGTGCCGCGCGACGTTGATGTCGTAGTCCTCGACGAAGACGATGCGACCCTCGAAGCGGGGATCGCGCGCGATGCCGAGCAGCTCCTGGAGGAGTTTCTTTCCCGCCTCGTCGCGCGGGTGCGCCTTGCCGGCGAAGACGATCTGGACCGGCCGGGCCGGATCGCCGAAAATCCGCGCCAGTCGGTCGAGGTCGGTGAGCAGGATCGTGCCGCGCTTGTAGGTGGCGAAGCGCCGGGCAAACCCGAGCGTGAGCGCGTGCTCGTTCAACAGCTCCGGTCGCCCCGCCCGCCGCCGGACGAACTCGACGAGGTAGCGGCGCAACACCTCGTGCGTCTCCCATAACTCGCTGTCGTCCACGTTCGCCATCGCGCGCCAGGCGGCGCAATCGCTTTGCCGAGCCGGCCAGTCGGCGCCCAGGTAGCGGTCGAAGATCCGGTTCATCGAAAGGGCGAGCCACGAGCGCACGTGCACGCCGTTGGTGATGTGCCCGATGGGGACGTCTTCCTCGTCGCGTCCCGGCCAGATCCGCTGCCACATCTTCCGCGCGACGTGGCCGTGCAGGCTCGAGACGCCGTTGCGCCGGCGCGAGCCGCGGATCGCCAGCACCGTCATGCAGAACGGCTCGCCGCGGTCGGCCGGGTTCACGCGCCCGAGGGCCATCATGCGTTCCGGATCGAGGCGCAGCGCCGCGCGCAGCCAGCCGAGTTCGCGCTCCACCAGATCCGCGGGGAAGCGGTCGTGCCCGGCTTCGACCGGGGTGTGCGTCGTGAACACCGTCTGCAGCGCCGTTTCGCGCAGCGCGTCGTCGAACGGCATCCCTTCTTCCTCGAGCCGCTCGCGCGTTCGCTCGAGGATCGCGAAGGCGCTGTGGCCCTCGTTCAGGTGCATGACCGCCGGCCGGATCTCGAGCGCGCGCAGCGCGCGCAACCCGCCGATGCCGAGCAACGCCTCCTGGCGGATGCGCGTGACCTCGTCGCCGCCGTACAGCCTTGCCGTCAGCTCACGCAGGTACGGGGGGTTGGCGTCGACATCGGAATCGAGGAGCAGCAGCAGGGTGCGGCCGATGCGGGCGAGCCAGACCGCCGCGTGCAGCGTCTCGCCGTTGCACGGCAGCTCGACCATGACCGGCGCCCCGCCGGGGCCGATCGGCCGCCGCAGCGGCAGCGCCGCGATCTCGATGTGGCCGTACTCCTCGGTTTGCCAACCGGTGGCGTCGAAGTGCTGGCGGAAGTACCCGGTCGCGTAGAACAGACCGACGCCGACCACCGGCAGTCCGAGGTCGGAGGCGCTCTTCAGGTAATCCCCGGCCAGGACGCCGAGGCCGCCGGAGTACAGGGGGAGCGACTCGTGCAATCCGAACTCCGCCGAAAAGTAGGCGATCGACGCCGCCTGCAGCCCCCCGGCGTGGGCGTCACACCATGACCCCTCGCCGCGCAGGTACTCCTGCAGGCGCCGGTAGTGGAAACTGACCGTGTTCTCCAGCGAGAGCTCCGCAACACGCGTGCCGAGCGCCCCCGGAGCGAAGCGTTTCAGCACCGCGATCGGGTTGTGATTGGTCTCGGACCAACCGGCGGGATCGAGCTGCCGGAACATCTCGAGGATCTGGGGGTGCCAGTTCCACCAGAGGTTGAAGGAGAGCTCCCGCAACTTGTCCTCGACGGTGAGTGTCGCCTGTTCGTGCGCAAAGGCGTCGCCGAGCGTCCGCGACGCGAGCTCCAGCAGCTTCCGCTTCATGCGCCCTCCCTGCGGGCGGCGCCCGCCGCCGCTGTCCTCATCCGGCGTGTTCCTCGTCCCAATGCGCGAGCACGGCGGTCTCGCCGCACCCCTCCACCTCGGGCTCGAGCGTCGCGTGCGCGACGCCCCAGCGGTCGTGGAGAAAGGCCTTGATCTCGGCGAACAGGCACTCGATCGCGCGGCCGTCGAGGGTGTCGCTCACGAGCACGTGGGCGGTGAGCAGCCGCTGGCCGGGGCCGTTTTGCCAGAGGTGGATATGGTGCAGGGTGGCGCCCGGGAACGCCCGTCCGACGTCGTCGAGCAACGCTTCGAGTGAGATGTCCGCGGGCGCGCCCTCGAGCAGGGTGGAGAGCGTCTCCCAGATGAGCGACAGACCGCTGCGCAGCACGGCGAAGACGACGATCAGCGCGGCCGCCGGGTCCACGTACAGACCCACCGGGGTGTGTGCCAGCAGGGCGGCGGCCACCACCGCCAGCGAGGCCAGGGCATCCTGGGCCATGTGCAGGAAGGCGCTGCGGACGTTGACGTCGTCCTTTTCGTGGCGCCGGAGCAGGAGCACCGAGCCGACGTTCGCAACGAGCGCCACGAGCGCGACGGTGAGCATGAGCCCCTGTGCGACGGGGGTGGGGTGGAGCAGGCGCACGAGGGCCTCGCGCGCGATCACGACCGAGACGGCGATCAGCACGACCGCGTTGGCCAGGGCGGCGAGGACCTCGGCGCGCTTGAAGCCGTAGGTATGGTGGGGCGTGGGCGGGCGCCGGCTCAGGCGCCTCGCCCACAGCGCCAGCGCGACGGCCGCGACGTCGCTGAAGTTGTGTGCGGCATCCGAGAGCAGCGCCAAACTGCCCGAGAGGAACCCACCGAGCAACTCGGCCACCGTGATGGCGACGTTGAGGGCGGCGCTGGCCCACAGCCGCCGGTCCATCGCGGCGCCCGCAACGGGTGAACGGTCGTGCCGGTGGCTCACCGCGCCGGCTCGCTGGGTATCGGTTTCCCGCCGAGATCGGCGAGCAGCGGGCTGGCGGCGTCGAGGATGCCGGCCGCGGCGAGGTGGCGCGCGATGCGAACGGCGTCCAGCACCTCCTCGGCCGTCGCACCCGCCTGCCGCGCCATGTACGCCTGCGAGCGGGCGCAGTTCGCCTGCCCGCGCCCGAGTGCGGCCGCCACCGCGATCAGCGAGCGGTACTTGGCGGG
>NCBR01000015.1 GCA_002279285.1 Acidobacteria bacterium 37-71-11 | reverse complement strand
GCCGCGGAACACCTCGATGCGCTTGACCGTCGCCCAGTCCACGTCGAACAGGTCCGGCGCGAAGCCGGTCGGGTCGTTGAGCGGCAGGCCGTCGAGCACCACCTTGATGCCGCGGATGCCGCGCTCCGTCAGGATCCCCTGGCCGCGGATCGAGAGGTGCACCCTCTCCTCGTCGGCCTGGTTGTCCACCTTGACGCCGGGCACGAGCCTGAGCGCCTCGTCGGCGCCGATCGTCCGCGGCAGGGTGGCGAGCGCCTCGCCCTCGATCACCGTGGTCGCCGCCGGGTTCTCCTTCAGCGGGATGTCCATGCGCGGCGCCGTGACGACGATCTCGGTGGCGGACCCGTGCGGGATCGCCTGCTCGGTGGGTGTCGGCGTCGGTGTCGGTATCGGCGCCGGTCCATCGGCGCGCGCCGCGGCCGCACCGGCAAGCAGCAGCGCGATGCCCAGCGGCAGCCCGGCACGGGCCCATCCTCGGGGCGCGGAGCGAGGCTCCGGCGCCGTCCTCGTCGTGGTGCTCGCGTCCATGGGGTCTCCTCACTCGGCCGGGCCGGCCCGCCCAGTCACCGTTGGTCCCTGGTAGTACGGCCGCGCGGGTTTGTCAACGCCGGCGGCGCCGGTCACGCCGCCGCGGGACTCAGTGCCAGCTGCCGTACATCGGATTCGGGAGAACGAAGAACTCCCTGCCGAACTGGGCGAACGCATCGTCGCCCTGCTGCGCGATCGCCTGACGCAGGCCGGGGAAGTCGAAGATGTTGTCGCCGAGAAACGCGACGATCGTCAGCGGCGGCAACCCCGCGGGCGTCGTCCCGTTCGCCACGGCCGCGAAGCGCGGGTTCTTGTCGAGCGGGCCGCCCGCCGGCATGCACAGCATCACGTCGAACGGGAGCTTGTCGGCGCGGAAGTTCGCCTCGGTGTCCGGGCACTCGCTCGCGGCGCGGTTGGTGACGATCGCGATCTTGCCGCCGAGCTCATGGACGCGGGCAAGGAACGCCGCGGCGCCGGGCAGCGGCAGAGCGGCGCGCTTCTCGGTCCAGGCGTGCCAGCTTGCGGCGTCGAACGGCAGCCGCTGCTCCACGCGCTCGATCTCGTACGGCAAGTTGTCGAGCACCGTCTCGTCGGCGTCGAGGACGACCGCCCACGTGCCCGCCGGGTGCCTGGCGGCCTCGCGCTCGACGCGCTCGGCCGCCTGCCGATAGACCTGCAGGTAGATGGCGCGGTGCTCGGCCGAGTCGCGGACCCAGCGGATTGCCTCCGGGAGGCGGATCGCCGCCGGAGTGGGGGACGCCTGCGGCGCCGCAGCCGCGGGTGCCGCCTCAGGCAGTGCTCTTGGCGCTGGGGCGGGCGCGACGCTGTGGCACGCCGCCGCAACGACGGCGGCGAGGACGAGTGACCAGTGGCGGGTCATGTGCACCTCCAACCCGCATTCTCCATCAGAATGTCGGTAAATTCAGGTGGAAGGGACCCATTGGCCGCTCGATTGGACCAAGAATCCCGCCGGGTAGGAAGTGAGGCCTGGGGCTGACACAGGAACCACTGCGTCGTCAGCCACACTCACGTTTCGACGCGCGTGGCAAAAGATGAAACAATGAGGTACCAGGTACCTGAGGATTGCAGATTGGAGCCAACGCGCGGGATTGAACCGCGGACCTGCTGATTACGAATCAGCTGCTCTACCAGCTGAGCTACGTTGGCCCCAGCCGGCGAAAGGTACCACAGGGGCGGGCGGCCGCCAAGAGGGTGGGCGCCGGACAGAACGAAGACGTGGTCCGTGGTCAGGGGTCCGTGGTCAGAGAAGGGCAGAGGCGTGGTCAGTGGGCCGTGGTCAGAAAGCGCGGGATCCCAAGCTGCGGCGGCGGAGGCGGTGCGATCAGGCGGGTGTGCGCTCGGCGGGGCCGCGGCAGCGGGAGAGTACGATGCGCGGCGGTGAGCGAACCCTCGCGCTTTCGACTCGGCCTCGCGTACGGCGCGATCTGCGTCATCTGGGGGAGCACCTACCTCGCGATCAAGGTCGGCCTCGAGAGCTTCTCGCCGCTGTTCTACGCCGGGGTTCGATACACGCTCGCGGCGGCGCTCGCGTTCGCGGTGGCGCGGGTGTCGGGGGTGACGTTCGCGGGCCCGCTGCGGCGCTGGCTGCCGGTGGCCGGGATCGGCGTGCTGCTGATCGCGGTGAGCAACGGGCTCGTGTTCTGGTCGGAGACGCGTCTGGACTCCGGGTTCACCGCGCTGCTGCTGACCACGAGCCCGCTGTGGTCGGCGCTGCTGTCGCCGCTGTTCCCCGGGGAGCCGGGGCCGCGCGCGCTGGGGTGGACGGGGATCGTGATCGGCTTCGCGGGGACGGTGGTGATGTTCGAGCCGTGGCGAGCGGGCGCGGTGCCGCTGGTGCCGGCGGTGGCGGCGGAGTTGTCGGTGGTGACGTGGACCGTCGGCTCGCTGTGGGCGCGGCGGATCCGCGGGGCGTTCCAACCGATGGCGATCTCGGTGGCGCAGATGGCGACGGGCGCGATCGTGCTGCTCGCGGTCTCGCTCGTCGAGGGGCGGGCGATGGTCGGGCCGCTGACGCTGCGCGCGGCGGCGTCGCTCGCGTACCTCGTGGTGGTCGGCTCGGTGGTCGCGTTCGCGGCGTACTTCTACCTGCTGCAGCACTGGGGCGCGACCAGGGTCGCGACCTCGACCTACGTCAACCCGGTGGTGGCGGTGATCCTGGGCGCGCTGCTGCTGCGCGAGGCGGTCACCTGGAGCATGGTGGCGGGCGCGGTGGTGGTGTTCGCGGGAGTCACGCTGGTGCTGCGCGACCAGCAGGCGGTGGCCAGGGCCTGAAGCGCGGTCGCCGAGTCCCGCATGACGCGGAACCACCGGCAGTGTTAAATTGCGCGGGGGAGGGCGTATGGCTTCCAAGCTCAAGGGGCGGCACTCGAAGGAAATCCACGGCGGGCTCGATCCTGCGGACCACCGCGGCGCGGTGTCGGTGCCGATCTATCAGACGTCGACGTTCGCGTTCCCGACCGCCGAGGAGGGCGCCGCGCGCTTCGCCGGCACCTCGGCAGGGCCGATCTACACCCGCCTCGGCAACCCCACGACCGCGGCGCTGGAGGAGTGCGTCGCCCACCTCGAAGGTGGGTGCGGGGCGATCGGGACCGCGACCGGGATGGCGGCGGTGAGCACGGCGTTCCTCGCCTTCCTCCACAACGGCGATCACGTGGTCGGCGCGCACCCGCTCTACGGCCCGTCGCGCGGCCTGCTCGAAAAGTACTTCACGCGACTCGGCGTCGCCTCGACGTTCGTCCCGGCCGCCGACCACGCTGCTCTTGCCGCTGCAATCAGGCCGGAGACACGGATGGTATTCGTCGAGACGCCGGCGAACCCGACGCTCGACCTCGTGGACCTCGAGGCCGCGGCGAAGGCCGCGCACGCGGTGGGCGCGCCGCTGGTGGTGGACAACACCTTCGCCGGCCCGCACCTGCAGCGCCCGATCGAACTCGGCGCCGACGTCGTGCTGCACTCGATGACGAAGTCGCTCAACGGGCACGCCGACGTGGTTGCGGGGATCGTGGTGGCGCGCGAGCCGAAGGTGCTGGCGGCGCTCGCCGACGTCGCGCGCTCGTTCGGCTTCACGATGGACCCGCACCAGGCGTGGCTGGTGTTGCGCGGGATCCGCACCCTCGGGATGCGGGTCGAGCGCGCACAGGCCAACGCCCAGGCGATCGCCGCGTGGCTCGAGGGGCACGAGGCAGTGGAGTGGGTGCGCTACCCGGGTCTGCCTTCGCACCCGCAGTTCGAGCTTGCGAAGCGGCAGATGGACGGCCCCGGCGCGGTGCTGGCGTTCGAGCTGCGCGGCGGCGTCGACGCCGGCCGGCGGCTGATGAACGCGGTCAAGATGATCACCCTGGCGGTGTCGCTCGGCGGCGTCGAGTCGCTGGTCGAGCACCCGGCCTCGATGACGCACTCGAAGGTCGCCGCCGAGGAGCAGCTCCGGCAGGGGATCACGCCCGGCCTGGTCCGCCTCGCGGTCGGGTGCGAGGACCTCGAGGATGTGCGCGCCGACCTCGAGCAGGCGCTCGCCGCCGTCGCCGCCGCGACGCCAGCGCTCGTTCGCTGAGGGTCCCCCAGGCACGTATGGTCATTGGAGGCGCGCCGGTCGCATCGCTCCGGCGCCCGCCCCGAACCTGGGTGGTGTTGTGCTCGGGTGGGGCGCGCGCGCTTTCTCTTGCCTTCCGAAGCGAACGACAGCGCGCCCGGCGGTCGCGCCCCACATTGGTGTTCCGTATCGTCTCTTCCGTGTGGGGCGCGCGCGCCGCGCGCGCTTCTTCTTACCCTCCGACGCCGTCCAAGTGGTCTCTCGCCTTGGGGTGGGCGAGGGCGGGGTGGGATCAGCTTGCGTTGAGGGTTAAAAACTCGGTGGTACAAATGCGCCGAGCACTCCCCGTGAGGCTGCCTTGGGCCGTACCTTCGAAATATCGCCGTAGCATGGTTCGGGCAGGTGGAGGAGCCAATGGTCATCGTTTGGGAGACCGCAGGCTGAAGCCCGCGCCTATACGAGCTGGGTCGGGTGGGAGATCGCCTCGACCCTCGCGCTTCATCAGTCTGGGCACACCGATCGCCACGAGCGTCTGGGGATGGAGGGCGTAGGCCGAGTTATCCGGAAGACTTTCAGGAGAATGAGAAGCGTTCCTCGACGACCGACGGTAGATTGGTACGAGACACGAACGGCAGGAGGGTGGCATGCGATTGGTGTTCATCGGGTTCGGGACGGTGGGGCAGGGGCTCGCGGAGCTGCTGCTCGCCGGGCGCGACGAGCTGGCCGCGCGGTACGGCTTCGAGTGGACGGTCACCGGGATCGCCGACACGGCGAAGGGGAGCGCGTACGACCCGGGTGGGATCGACCTCGCCGGGGCGCTCGCGCTGGCGGCCAAGGGCGAGTCGATCGCGGCGCTCGACCGCGGCGGCCAGGGTTGGGACGCCCTCGCGATGGCGCGACACGCCGAGGCCGACGTGCTGCTCGAGGCGACCTACACCGACATCAAGACGGGCGAGCCGGCCACCAGCCACATCAGGGTGGCGCTCGAGCGCGGCGTCCACGTCGTCACGACCAACAAGGGGCCGCTCGCGCTCCACTACCGCGAGCTGGCCGCCCTCGCCCAGGCGCATGGCGCCGAGTTCCTGTTCGAGGGGACGGTGATGAGCGGCACGCCCGTGCTCAACCTCGTCCGCGACACCCTGGCCGGCGCGGAGGTCCTCGAGATGCAGGGGATCCTCAACGGGACGACGAACTACATCCTGACGCGGATGGAGGAGGGCCTCTCGTACGAGAACGCGCTCGCCAAGGCGCAGGCGCTGGGGTACGCCGAAGCCGTCCCCGACGCCGACGTGCTGGGGTGGGACGCGCTCGCCAAGGTGACGATCCTCGCCAACGTCGTGTTCGGCGCCGCGCTCGAGCCGGGCGACAGCCCGTGCGATGGGATCACGACAATCACCGCGGCCGACATCGCCCGCGCCAAGGCCGAGGGCAAGCGGTACAAGCTGATCGGGCGGGTGTGGCGGGAGGGCGGAACGGTGAAGGCCAGCGTGGCCCCGCGCCTGGTGGACATGGGCCAGCCGCTCGCCGGGGTGATGGGCGCGACCAACGCGGTCGCGATTAGAACCAGCGCCCTCGGCGAGGTCACGGTCGTCGGCCCGGGCGCCGGGCGGGCGCAAACCGGATTCGCCATGCTCGCCGATCTGCTGACGATCGTGCGGAGGCGCTCATGAAGATGCTGCTCGCCGGCTCGTGGGTGGACCGCGACACGACGATCGAGGTCCGCGACCCGTTCGACAACAGCGTGATCGACAGCGTGCCGCGCGCGTCCGCCGCCGACGTGGAGACGGCGCTCGCAGCGGCGGTCAAGGGGTTCGAGGTCGCGCGCAGGATGACGGCCTACGACCGGGCGCAGGTGCTGGCCAAGACCGCCGCGATCGTGCAGGGCCGCCTCGAGGAGTTCGCCGCCACCATCGCCCGGGAGGGCTCCAAGACGATCCGCGAGGCGCGCAAGGAGGCGCGGCGCTGCGTCAACACGCTGACGATCTCCGCCGAGGAGGCCAAGCGCATCTCGGGCGAGACGATCCCGTTCGACTCGTTCCCCGGCGGCGAGAAGCGCGTGGGGTACTACCAGCGGGTGCCGATCGGGGTCGTGCTGGCGATCACGCCGTTCAACGACCCGCTCAACCTGGTGGCGCACAAGCTGGGCCCGGCGATCGCGGCCGGCAACGCGGTGGTGCTCAAGCCCGCGACGGTGACGCCGTTGTCGGCGCTGAAGCTCACCGAGGCGTTCCTCGAGGCGGGGCTGCCGCCGCTCGTGCTGCAGACGATCACGGGCCACGGCGCCGAGATCGGCGACGCGCTGGTGGCCGACCCGCGGGTGCGGATGATCTCGTTCACCGGCGGCCTCGAGGCCGGGCAGCGGATCACGAAGCTCGCGGGGATCAAGAAGATCGGGATGGAGCTCGGCTCCAACTCGCCGGTGATCGTGTGGAACGACGCCGACGTCCGTTGGGCGGCCGAGACGTGCGTGTCGGGGGCGTTCTGGGCCGCGGGCCAGAACTGCATCGGCGTCCAGCGCATCTACGTCCACCGGGAGGTCTACGCCGCGTTCCGCGACGGTATGGTGGAGTTCACCGCCACGTACAAGATCGGCGACAAGATGAAGGACGAGACGGACATGGGGCCGATGATCACCGAGGGCGAAGCCAAGCGCGTCGAGCGCTGGGTCGCCGAGGCGAAGCAGGCCGGCGCCAGGGTGCTCATCGGCGGCGGCCGCACGGGAGCGCTGATGCAGCCGACGGTGATCGAGAACGTGCCCCAGACAGCGACGATCCACCGCGAGGAGGTGTTCGGGCCGACCGTGAACCTCTACCCGGTGGCCAGCGCCGAGGAGGCGCTCGCGGAGGCGAACTCGCTGCCGTTCGGGCTGCACGCGGCGCTGTTCACCCGCGACGTGGACATGGCGTTCAAGCTCGCGCTCGGCCTCGACGCCGGCGGCGTGATGATCAACGACTCGACCGACTACCGCCTCGACTCGATGCCGTTCGGCGGGATCAAGAACTCGGGGCTCGGCCGCGAAGGGGTGAAGTTCTCCCTCCAGGAGATGACGGAGCCGAAGGTGATCTGCTTCTACTTGCCCACGATGTGACCGGCCCCGCCGGGGGCGCCGCCGGCGTCGGACCATCTGCTGCGTTGCGCTGCGCCGGCTCGCATCCTCAGCGTACCCTCCGGGTACGCCTCCGGTGCGACCGGCTTGCGCGCCTTGCAGCTGGCCCAACGGCGGCGGCGCGGCTACGCGCCCCCAGCTGCGAAGCCCTGCCTACCGTTGACCTTCTCGTCTTCGAGGGGGGCGCTCCTGGCTGCGCGGCCTGCGGCCGGCGCGGTCGGCTATGACCACGGCCCACGTCTTCGCTGTGCCCGAGCCCCGAACCCCGGCCTCTCCATTGGCGCGGCTGCACGTACTTGGGCCGGTAGGTGCCAACGCCGGTGCTACTCGTAGTGGGTCCACAGGCGCAGAACCTTGACGGCGCGGACGTCATCGAGGATCTGGTAGACGCAGCGGTGCTGGATGTTGATGCGGCGCGAGTAGGCGCCGGTGAGGTCGCCGACGAGTTTCTCGAACCGCGGCGGTTGTCGCAGCGGATCCTCGGCGAGGATGTCGAGCAGGCGTTGCGCCTTCTCCTGCAGGCCGGCCGCCGCGAGCTTCTTGGCGTCCTTCTGCGCCTGTTTGGTGAAAACGACACGCCACGCTCGGCGTTTCACCAGCCGGGCTCCGTCTCGCACCCGTCCACAGGCGCCGCCAGACCTTCGCGGATCGACTCGCGCATGCCGGGGATCGAGAGCAGGTGGATCGTTTCCTGAATCGCCCGCCAGTCGTCCTCGGAAACGAGCACCGCGCTGCCACGCTTGCCGGCGATGACGACCGGCTCGTGCGATTCGGCCACCTCGTCCACCAGCCGGTACAGGTGATCGCGCGCCTCGCTGACCCGAATTGGTGCCATGTGACCCCCACGAGGGAACGTACGTTATCTCGTACGAGTTGTCAACCAATCGGAGACCCGGCCCCTGACCCCGGTCTTTCCGGCCACCGGCCACGCCTTCGTCTTCTCGACCCACGAACCACGACCCACGTCGTCGCTTCTCCGGACCCCGGTTCACGTCCTGAGCTTGCGGCCCAGGGTGGCCTCCACCTTGGCGATCTTGGCGGTCAGCCGGCCCCCGCCGCCGCGGCGCCAGTCGCCCTTGAAGGTAATGCTGATCCGCTCGCAGTCGGCGGCCATGCGCTCGAAACACGCCTTGACGACGGCCATCACCTCGTCCCACTCCCCCTCGACCGTGGTGCCCATCGGGCCGAGCCGGTACGGCAGCCCCGATCGGTCGATGACGTCGATGGAGCGGGCGACCCAGGGCGAGACGCTCGCCCCCTTGTCCATGGGTGAGATCGAGAACTCGGCCAGCAGCATGGGTCTCCTTTCCGGGGCCGCCGGTGGGCCGCCATGCGGCTGGCGGCCGCGGCTGGCGCCGCTTTGTTGAGAACCATGAACAGTTTACGCTCGCCGCCTTGACAGCGGCCGATTGTGTGTGGCAGCATTCGGCCCCGCAACAGGTCCAGCGTGCAAGGGTGCGTGGGCTGATTTTCGATTCTACTTTGAAGGAGGTGCGAGGCGTGGCTGAAAAACGGCACAGCACCATCATCATCGTCCCGCACGCCCACGGCAAGGTCTTCAAGATCCAGCTCTCCCCCGTGCTGCTCAAGTCGTTGATGGTACTGGGTATTACGGTCGGGGTCCTCGCGATCGTGTCGCTCGTGGCCTCCGGCAGTTTCCTGCGGCAGCGGGCGATGTACCGTTCCCTTCAGAGCGAGAACAAGCAGCTCAAGAAGAACAACCAGCGCCTCGAGGAGACCGTCGGTCAGGTGCAGGTGCGCCTGACGCAGTTCGAGCAACGCACCAAGGCGCTGGCGATCGCCGCCGGGGTCGCCAACCTGTTCTCGGACACCTCGAACCCCGGCCTGGGGGTGGTCGGCAGCGGCGGGCCGCTCAATAAGTTGGCGGCCGAGCCCGGAACGTTGCTGCGGCGGCAGGACCAGCTGGACAAAGAGCTTGCCAAGGTCGAGCAACGGCTCTCGGACCAGGCGATGATGCTCTCGCACACCCCCGTGGTGGCGCCGGTCGTGGGCGTGATCACGGACGGCTTCGGGCCCCGGATGGACCCGATTACGCACAAGCCGGCGTTCCACGACGGCCTCGACATCTCGGTGGCGTACGGCACGGTCGTCACGGCGCCGGCCGACGGGGTCGTGGTGTATGCCGCACGCGACGCCGGCTACGGGAGGCTGCTGAAGATCAACCACGGCTACGGCTACACCACGATGTACGGCCACCTCGACCGCTTCCTGGTCAAGGAGGGCGCCCACGTGACGCGTGGTGAGCCGATCGGCAAGGTGGGGATGTCTGGCCGGACCACCGGCCCACACCTCCACTACGAGGTGTGGAAGGACGGCGAGAAAGAGAACCCGCTGTACTACATCCTCGACGCCTACTGACGGAAGTCCCTGGCGAGCACACGATGGCGCCAACAGCCCGGGCCGCGGTCGGTGTGCGGCTGTGGCCGCAGCGCTACGCGATCGCCCGCCTGATCGCGGTGCCGGACCCGTTGCCGTCGCCGCCAGCCGGCGGCCCCCCGATCGCGCTGATCATCGACCATGACGAGGTGAGCCTGGTGGCGCCCGAGGAGGTCGTGGAGGCGCAGGGCGGGCTCGTCGAGCGGGTGGCGACGGGGTGGCGGGCGCTCACCCTGGAGGCGACGTTCCCCCTGACGACGGTGGGTTTGCTCGCGGTCGTGAGCCGCGCGCTGGCCGACGTCGGCATCCCGCTGATGGTGCTCTCCAGCTACGACACCGACCACTTCCTGGTGCCCGACGAGACGCTGGGCCGCGCCCTGGCCGCCCTCAGCCAGACCCGCCTCGAGCGCTTCCTCCCCAAGCAGTAGCCTGTTGCCGCAAGGTCGGTCCACGGGGGTCCGCGAGAGAACCTTGTCGCGCGTTGGTGCGTAGTGGAAGGTGTCACACTTGGAGGCGGGCATGACGGCGAAGCGGAAGCGTTGGGTGATCGGGACGGTTGTCGGCGTTGTCGTGGTCGGGGCGGCGGTGGCGCTGGCCGCCCGGGCCAGGAACACCGCTCCCGTCAAGGACGACACCCCGGTCGGCAAGGTTGCGCTCGCCGACGTGCAGGTCGAGGTGCTCGACGTCGGCACGGTCGAGCCCGAGGTCAAGGTCGACGTCAAGTCGGCGCTCTCCGGGAAGGTCGTCGACCTGCCGGTCCGCGAGGGCGACGTGGTCAAGAAGGGCCAGCTCCTCGCCGCGATCGAGCCCGACGTCAACCAGGCGCAGACGCTCGCCGGCGTGCGCCGCGGCGTCAACCAGGCCGAGATCGACTTCGCCGACGCCAGCAAGGACTACCTCGCCAAGCAGGAGCTGCTCAAGAACGGTCTGATCTCGGAGGAGGCGCACCGGGCGGCCGAGACGCGCTACAAGACCACGCGCGAGGAGCTCGACGCGGCGCGGGAGAAGTCCGCGATCATGGCGTCGTCGGGCGTCCCGGTGACCACGAACCCCGATCAGCGCATCAACATCACCGCCCCGATGGACGGAGTCGTGATCACCCGCCCGGTCGAGCTCGGCGAGGCGGTCACCGGGGCCGGCTCGTTCAACGCGGGGACGGTGATCGCCACCGTCGCCGACCTCTCGACGATGCTGGTCAAGGCCGGCATCAACGAGGTGGACATCGGCAAGGTGCGCCTCGGCGCTCCCGTCGTCGTGACCCTCGACGCGTACCCCAAGGTCCGCTTCCCGGCCAAGGTGTCGCGCATCGCTCCGGCCGCGCGCCTCGCGGACCAGGTCAAGGTGTTCGACGTGGAGATCTCCCTCGACTCCCAGGGCAAGGAGCTGCGCACCGGCATGACCGCCAACGTCTCGATCAAGGGTGACAAGGCGCTCCACGTGCTCGCGGTGCCCGTGGAGTCCGTCTTCCACCGCGAGGACGGGGAGGTTGTATACGTCAGGCGGGCCGCGCTCGCCGCCGGCAACGGCAAACCGCCGGCGCCCAAGGCGACCCCCGACCCGCGCGAGGCGTGGAAGCAGCGGTTCGAGGAGCGCAAGGTCGAGACCGGGATCGCCTCGCTTGCCAAGGTGCAGATCGTGTCCGGGCTCGTCGCCGGCGAGGAGGTCGCGCTCGAGGATCCCAGCAAGCCGAAGAAGAAGGAGGACCAGTCGTGAGCGATCCCCTGCTGAAGCTCGCCGGGGTCTGGAAGACCTACGACGCGGGCGACGTCGCGGTGCACGCCCTGCGCGGCATCGACCTCGAGGTGGAGCGCGGCGAGTACCTCGCGGTCATGGGGCCGTCGGGCTCGGGCAAGTCCACGCTCATGCACATCCTGGGCTGCCTCGACACGCCCACGAAGGGCACCTACCGTCTCGCCGGCGAGGAGGTCGCCGAGCTCTCCCGCGGGCGCCTGGCCGAACTGCGCAATCGGTTCATCGGGTTCGTCTTCCAGGCGTTCAATTTGCTCCCACGGGCGAGCCTCCAGCGTAACGTCGAGCTGCCGCTCCTGTACGGCGGCGTCGGCGGCGACGAGCGGCGTGCGCGCTCGCGCGAGATCCTCGCCCGGGTCGGCCTCGGCGACCGCGGCCGGTCGCTGCCGAGCCAGCTCTCCGGCGGCCAGCGCCAGCGCGCCGCGGTCGCCCGCGCCCTGGTGACCGGTCCGGCGCTGCTCCTGGCCGACGAGCCGACCGGGAACCTGGACCAGGGCACCGGCGGCGAGGTCATGGAGCTGTTCGACGAGCTGAACCGCGCCGGCCAGACCGTGATCCTGGTGACCCATGACCCGATGGTCGCGCGCCACGCCAAGAGGATCGTGCGGATCGTGGACGGGCTCGTCGAGGGCGGGGAAAGGGCGGCCGCGTGAACCTCGCGATGGCCGTCGCGGACGGCTTCGCCGAGGTGCGCGCGCACGCCGGCCGCACCGCCCTGCAGACCCTCGGGGTCGTGCTCGGCGTCGGCTCGGTGATCGGCACGATGGGGCTGACGGCGGGCGGCCGGGCGCAGAGCCTGAAGTTCTACGCCGAGTCGGGCGGGGTGCTCAAGTGCATGGTGTGGTCGAAGCCGTTGGAAAACGTCCGCACCTCGGCGCGCGAGAAGGCGAGCCTCGGCCTCACGATGGACGACGTCGCGGCGGTACGGGCGTCGGTGCCGGGCTTCGACCTGGTCGAGCCCACGGTCGAGCGCTACCTGCCGGTGCGCACGGCGCGGCTGACCCGCAACGAGAGCGTCTCGGGCGTCGCGCCGCGCTACCAGGAACTGCACGAGCTCCTCGTCGAGCGCGGCCGCTTCATCGGCGATGACGACATCGCGACCCGCAGCGCGGTATGCGTGCTCGGCGCGACCCGCGCCCGGGAGTACTTCGGCAGCGATGACCCGGTCGGCCGGACGATCCGGCTCGGGGACACCATGTACGGCGTCGTGGGCGTGCTCAAGTACCGCGAGTTCTACTGGAACAAGGCCGAGACCTACAACTCGCTGGAGTGGATGAACGAGTTGATCCTTGTCCCGGTGACCGCGCTGCAGGTGCGCCAGGTCGGGGCGGGCTCGAAGTCCATCGACGAGATCTCCATGCGCCTGGCCGACCGCAAGGCGGCCAAGGAGGCGGTGCCCGCCGTGAAGCGTCTGCTGCTCGCCCGGCACGGCGCGGAGGACTTCCAGGTCTACGCCCGCATCGACCGCCTGCAGCAGATGGACCAGCAGGGCAAGGTGTACGACCTCACCTTCATGATCTGCGGGCTGATCTCGCTGATCGTGAGCATCATCGTGAACGCCAACATCCTGCTCGCCTCGTTCACCGAGCGGATGCGCGAGGTGGGGGTGCGCAAGGCGCTCGGCGCCAAGGGGTGGCACATCGCCGTGCAGTTCATGTGCGAGATGCTGGTCGTGACCGGCATCGGGGCGGTCCTCGGTCTCGCGGTGGGCATCGGGTTCGTGCACGGAATCGCAGCGCTGCTCGGCCAGACCGCCGCCCTCACCCCGGCGATGCTGGTGGTCTCGGTCGTCGCCGCGGCGGTCGTGGGGCTGGTCGCGGGGTTCTACCCCGCCGTGCGGGGCGCGCGGCTCGACCCGGTCGTCGCGCTGAGGTACGAGTGATGGCGTTCTGGGAAGCCGTCCGCACGACGTTCGCCGAGATCTGGGGCCACAAGATGCGCTCCGGCCTGACCCTGGTCGGCGTGGTCCTCGGCACCCTCGCGGTCGTCGTGATGGTGACGATGATCGAGGCGATCAAGGTGATGGTGTGGGAGGGGATCAAGGGCCTCGGCTACGACGGCGTCATGTTCATCTCGCAGCGGGCGCCGCAGACGCCGCTCGAGCGCAAGAAGGTGCAGTTCTCCAACGGCCTCGCGATCAGCGACGTCGACTCCCTCGTCAAGTGGGGCAGCGACTACGACGCGGTGGCGGCCCTGTCGGCGATGGACATGATCGCAAAGGGCGGCGGCGAGGAGCGGCGGGTGCGGGTGTACGGCGTCACCCCGTCGTACGCCGAGGTGCGCAACCGGAAGGTCAGTTCGGGACGCTTCTTCGACGCCCGCGACGAGGACGCGCGGCGGCGGGTCGCGGTCCTGGGCGCGGAGCTTGCCGAGGCGATGTTCGGAACGGCGGATCCCATCGGCCGCGAGATCCGCCTCGGCGGCGCGATCTTCCGGGTAATCGGCGTCGAGGCCAGGATCGGCAACAACCAGGTCAACGACGGCGGCTCCGGACGGCGCGAGATGAACGGCGTCCTGGTGGGGCTCCAGGCGTTCCGCGCGTACCTGCGCGGCGGCGACCGGATCGCCCTCCTGATGATCAAGAGCTCGGACGAGGAACACTTCTCGGCGGTGCAGGCCGAGACGGAGCGGCTGGTCCGGCGCGCCCACCATGGCGTCGGCGACTTTCACCTCGAGAACGTCGCCGACGAGATCTTCAAGGCCGAGGCCCGGATCCGCGAGATGCTGCGCAACTGGACGATCGTCATGGCGGCGATCGCCGGCATCTCGCTTCTCGTCGGCGGAGTCGGCATCTACTCGGTGCTCAAGATCTCGCTCGCCGAGCGCCTGTACGAGATCGGACTGCGCAAGGCGATCGGGGCGTCCGACCGGGCGATTTTGGTGCAGTTCCTCGTCGAGTCCACGAGCCTGTCGGCGCTCGGCGGCCTGCTCGGATGCGGGCTCGGGGTGGTCGTGACGCGGCTGATTTCGGGGTCGTTCGAGGCCGGGCTGCCGCTGGCGCCGCTGGGTCTCGTGCTCGGCATCGGGTTCGCCGTGGCGGTGGGGTTGTTCGCGGGGGTGTTCCCGTCGCTCGCAGCCGCGCGACTCACCCCGGTCGAAGCCCTCCGCGGGTAGTCAGGCGCCGCCGATAGCGGACGCAACCCTGGAGGGGTTCCCACGGCCGTCTCTGACCACTGACCACCACCCACGATTCACGACCCACGATCCACGACCCACGATCCACGACCCACGATCCACGACCCACGATCCACGACCCACGATCCACGACCCACGTCTTCGCATCCCCGGAGCCCGGTGCCCGGACCCCGGTCTTACGAACGGCGCAGGACGAGGACGCGCTCGATGCCGGCGTGGTCGAGGCCGCGGTGGATTTCGACGAGGCCGCTCGCGGCGACGGCGGCCCGCAGCCCCGAGCGCTGGCGCGGGCCCATCTCGAGCATCGCATGACCGCCGGGCGCCAGCAGCCGCGGCAGGTCCGTCATGAACGCCCGCAGGAGGTCGGCGCCGTCCTCGCCGCCGGCGAGGGCGACGTGCGGCTCGTGCGCGCGGATCTCGACGGCGAGGCCCGGGATCTCGTCGGCGGGGACGTAGGGGAGGTTCGCGACCACGAGGTCGAACTCGCCGCGCACGTGCGCCGCGAGGTCTCCGGCGGCGAAGCGGACGCTCGCGCCCAGGGCGCGTGCGTTGCCCGCGGCGACCGCGACCGCTTCGGCCGAAACGTCGGTCGCGACGACGGCCGCGCCGGGAAACTCGAGCGCAAGCGTTACCGCGAGGCAGCCGGAGCCGGTGCCGACGTCGAGGATTCGGGGCTGCGCCGGCTCCGGCACGGTGAGGGCGCACTCCACGATCAGCTCGGTCTCGGGTCGCGGGATCAGGACGGCGGGGGTGACGGCGAAGAGGCGGCCCCAGAACGGGCACGAGCCGACGATGTAATGCGCCGGCTCACCCGCCGCGCGGCGCGAGATCCAAGCGCGGAAGAGCGCTTCCGCGCCTTCGGCGACCGGGTCCTCCGCGTGCGCGAGCAGCCAGGCTTCCGGGCGTCCGAGCGCGCAGGCGAGCAGCCAGCGCGCCTCGCGGCGCGGGTTGGGCAAGCCGTCTCCGGCGGTCAGCGCCGCCGCCGCTTCCGCCTGCAGCTGAGCAATTGTCATTGGCCCTCCCGGTTGGCGGCGCGCGCCACGACGAGGCGCGCGGCGACGGTCGCCGCGACCAGACCGGCGCCGATGCTCAACACCACCGACGCTCCGCCGGCGCGCAGCGCGAGCGACGCCGCAGCGAGGATTGCCGCCGCGACCCAGGTGGCGAGCCTCATCGCGCCGAGCGGCGGCAGCAGGGGGACACGGCGCGCGTAGAAGACGAGCGCGGTGCTCCAGAACAACCCGCCCCACCAGCCAAGGCCGAACCCGACGGACCCTTGCACGAACAGCCGCGTCGCCGGGGCATCGGTCGGGAGCAGCCTGATCGGCGGCATGCCGAACGCCAGCGCCGCGCCGGCCAGGGCCATGATGAGGGCGGCGCCGAACACGAAACTCACTTCGCCGAGCATGCGGGGGCGGTGAAACAGGCGCCGCCAGCCGCCCAGGGCCGGCGCGGGGTCGGTTCGGGGAGGCGGCGTGGCGCCCCGGCGGTCTTCGCGGGCGCTCATCCGGTGGAGGCCAGCTCGCGCTCGAGCCGCTCGGCCTGGAGCTGGGCGATGAGCGGGTCGAGGAGGAGGTCGAGGTTGCCGTCGAGGATCTCGGCGAGACGGTGGGTGGTGAAGCCGATGCGGTGATCGGTGACGCGCGACTGCGGGAAGTTGTAGGTGCGGATCTTCTCCGAGCGGTCGCCGCTGCCGACCATCGAGCGGCGTTCGGCCGCGACCTGGTCCTGCTGCTCCTGCTGTGCGGCCTCGTACAGGCGAGCCTTGAGGATGCGCATCGCCTTGAGGCGGTTCTGCTGCTGGCTGCGCTCGTCCTGGCACTGGACGACGATGTTGGAGGGCAGGTGGGTGATGCGGATCGCGGAGTAGGTCGTGTTGACCGACTGGCCGCCGGCGCCCGAGGAACAGAACGTGTCGATGCGGAGGTCCTTGGCGTCGACCTGGACCTCGACCTCCTCGGCCTCCGGCAGCACCGCCACCGTCGCCGCCGAGGTGTGGATCCGTCCCGAGGCCTCGGTGGCCGGGACGCGTTGCACGCGATGCACGCCCGACTCGTACTTGAGCCGGGAGTACGCGCCGGTGCCCTCGACCAGCGCCGTTGGCGTCGTGCCGGCCGTGGTGAGCGTCAGCGCGCTGATGCCGATGTTCGCCAGATAGGTCGTTTGGCCGTTGTACGCCGTGGACGTTTCCGCCGTCACGCTGCCACCAACTCCTGCGCCACTGTTGGCGCCGTAGGTGGCGAGCGCGAGGTTAGCCATCTCCCACTGCGTGAGCTGCAGTTTGATGGCGATCGGGATCGCGACCGGCGCATACAACGCCGTGCCGCCGAATCCGGTCGTGTTTTCCTCGACCTCGACGGTCTTCTGCTTGGAGTTGACCTGCAGCGACTGGGTGTCGCCGAAGTAGTTGTAGCCGCCGATAATGGGGCCGTTGGACTGCCGCGGTGCCCAGAAGCACTGGCCCTGGCCGATGTAGTAGGTGGTGTCGGAAAGTGCGGACATGGGACGATCTCCAGGTGGGTCACGCGGAAGGCGGAAACGAAAAAGCCGCCCGGAGGCGGCTCACAGATGAAGCGGTGGAGCGGTTTACAGCGAGCCGGCGTCCACCAGGAACGTCAGGCGATAGCCCATGCGGTCGGGATTGACCAGCACCAGCTTGGTGGTGGTGAAGCGCCAGCGCTGGCCGGTGGGCGCCTCGGTACCGTGCACGGTCTTGGCGACCAGCTCGATCAGCGGCAACTGGTTGGTGATGAGGTCTGGCTGGCTGATGTAGGGCACGTAGAGCATCACGGCATAGCTCAGCAGCGCCGGCAGGTTAGTGCTGGGTAGCCGGCTGTTGGCGTCCACCGTGCTCTGCGCGGCTTCAAACAGAATCCATGCCGCCGGCAGTGTCATCTTGGTCATGCCGGGGTCGGGTGATTTGCCACCGACAGCGAGGCCGGTAGCCGTGGCGATCGCCGGGATGGCCTGCACCTTGGTGTACAGGTCACTGGCGCAAAGGTCGATCACGCGCGCGCCTCGGCGGCATCGCGCAGGTCAGCGATCACACTGCCGAACCTCG
>NCBR01000357.1 GCA_002279285.1 Acidobacteria bacterium 37-71-11 | reverse complement strand
GCCGAACTCGTGCACGAGCGGTCCGAGCGCCAGGGAGGTGTCGGTGATCCGGCCGGCGAGCACGATCCCGGCGCCCTGGCGGAGCGCCTCGGCGACCGGGCGTGCCCCCAGGTAGGCGTTGACCGACAGCACCTTGGCCCGCTCGTCCGCGAGCGGGCGCTTGGTCTCCATGTGCTCGAGCCGGCAGCCGGCGGCGAGCAGCTCGTCCACATGCGGGAGGAGGTCGTCGCCCTCGACCACCCCGACCCGCAGGCCCGAGATGCCGAGCTGCCGCGCGACGCGCAGCACCTCGTCGCGGCAGGCGGCGGGGTTGAGGCCGCCGGCGTTCGTCACCACCTTGACCCCGCGCTCGACGATGACCGGCAGCGCCCGGCGCAGCAGCGTGATGAAGTCCGCGGCGAAACCCTTGTGGGGGTCGCGGAGGCGCTGGCGCATCATGATCGAGAGCGTGACCTCGGCCAGGTAGTCGAGCCCGAGGTAGTCGAGCGGCCCGCGGGTGAGGAGTTCGAGCGGCGCGTCGATGCTGTCCCCCCAGAAACCCTGGCCGTTGCCGATGCGAACGATTCTGTCCATGCCTCTCCCCGCGAGGAGCAGTCTAGCCGTTCCGCCCCCTTGCGGCGACCGGCGGCGATGGGGTAACGTCTCGCCGGTATTTGGTCGCGGAGATTTCGGATTCCACCGGCAGGGGAGGCCACAATGAGCGTCGGCATCGTCGGCTATGGCGCCTACATCCCGAGGCGCCGCATCCGTCTCGGGGAGATCGCAGCGGTCTGGGGCGCGGACGCCGCCTCCTACGAGCGCGGCCTCGAGCTGCACGAGAAGTCGGTCCCCGGGGCGGACGAGGACACCATCACCATGTCGGTCACCGCCGCGCGCCGGGCGCTGGCCCGGGCCGGGATCGACCCGCTGTCGATCGGAGCGGTCTACGTCGGCTCGGAGTCGCACCCGTACGCGGTGAAGCCTTCCGGGACCACGGTGGCCGAGGCGTTGGGCGCGACCCCGGCCGTGCACTGCGCCGACCTCGAGTTCGCCTGCAAGGCGGGGAGCGAGGGCATGTTCCTCGCCGCCGCGCTGGTGAAGTCCGGCGAGGTCAGCCACGCGCTCGCGATCGGCGCGGACACCTCGCAGGGGGCGCCCGGCGACGCTCTCGAGTACTCCGCCGCCGCCGGCGCCGCGGCGTTCATCTTCGGCGGCTCCGACATCGTCGCCACGCTCGACGCTCAGGTCTCGTTCATGACCGACACGCCGGACTTCTGGCGGCGCGAGTACATGCATTACCCGCGTCACGCCGGCCGTTTCACCGGCGAGCCGGCGTACTTCAAGACCACGTTCGGCGCCGCGCGCATGCTCCTCGAGAAGACCGGGCTGCAGCCGAAGGACTTCGCCTACGCCGTCTTCCACCAGCCGAACGGCAAGTTCCCGATGCGCGCCGGCAAACAGCTCGGCTTCACCAAGGAACAGCTCGAGACCGGGTGGCTCTCCCCCTGGCTCGGAAACACCTATTCCGGCGCCTCCCCGATCGGCCTCACGGCGGTCCTCGACAAGGCCCGGCCGGGCGACCGGATCTTCATGGTCTCCTACGGCTCCGGCGCGGGCTCGGACGGGTTCGTGTGGACCGTCACCGAACGCATCGACGAGGTGCGCGACGCCGCGCCGCACACCCGCGAGCAACTCGACAACGACAGGATCTATCTCAGCTACGGCGCC
>NCBR01000162.1 GCA_002279285.1 Acidobacteria bacterium 37-71-11 | reverse complement strand
GGCGATCCAGACCTCCGGCCCCCAGGTGGACCCGCGGACGAGGTTGCGGACGCGCCGGTCGCGGCCTTTCTGGAAGAGGGGGAGGGAGCCGAACCGGTCGAGCAGCTCGTGGCCGTCGGCGACCGGGAGCCCCAGCTCGACGGCGGCCGCGGCCCAGCGCTCGCGCCGCCGCTTCCACCACGCCCGTTCCGCGAGCCAGATGGCCGCCACGCCGGCCACGACGCCAACCACGATGAGCGCGATCACGACGGGTTTCATCGGGCCTCCGAAGCCTCGCCGGGGGGACCTCCCGGCTGCGCCGCTGCACGTGGCCGCCATCCTACCTCGCCCGCATCCGGACCGCCGCCGCGGGGGTGGGGTGTGATGTACGGGCCAGGCACCGACTCATCGGGCGCGGCCGCAGCGGGTCGCGGGCGGCGCGGAGCCTCTGACTCTGCGACTCGAGGTCGTTCGCGGATGCGTCTGCGCTAGCGCGCGGCATGGGACTGCTGCGGCCAAGACACGAGGGCAACACGGTGCGGCTGGGAACGCGTACCGGCACACCGGTCACCGCGGGCTGCCTCCGGCCGAGTTCGCCGTCAGCGGCGCATACGCGAACTGGTGAACAGGCGACGTGTGATCCGAGTTGGTTCGTCAACTTCGCCGGACCAGGTGCCTTTCTTGTACGCTGCCACCGGCGACGTGACACAATGCGTGGATGCGGGCACCCTGCTCCTCAGCGCGCGTTGCGGCGGTGGCGGCGGTCGCGGTCCTGTGCGCCGGAGCGGCGCTCGGCTTCGGTCGGATCACGGCGCGAAAGGGCGATGTGGTGACGCTGTCCGTCGGTTCACGCGACGGCGTCGAGGCCGGGATGCGCGGCGATGTCGTCAAGGCGGTCGAGGCGGGAGGGCGGACGCAACCGACCGTCATCGCCTCGTTCGTCGTCACCGAGGTCGGCGAGGGTTCGAGCCAGGCTCGGCTGGAGAGGGTCGAGGCGGGCTTCGAGGGCGATCCGATGCAGGGACTCCTGGTCGCGTTCGACGAGCCCCTGAAGAACCCGGAGGCAGCGCCCCAGACGGCGCAGGCGGCGCCAACCCCGACCCCACAGGCCACCCCGCCCCCGGCGGCGCAGGGAACGCCGTCCGCGGCGCCAGCCCCGCGCCTTCCGGACAATCCGGTCCAGCTGCTGAATCTGGCCGACGCCGCCTGGGACCGGCAGGACTGGGAGAGGGCGGCCGAGCTGTACGAGGCCCTGCTCCGGGTGATGCCCGACTACCCGATGGCGGTCAAGCGTGCCGCGGCGGCTCGGGCGAAGGTCCAGGGTGCGCGGCCTGCGCAGGGGGAGGCCCGGGGTCCAGCCGGCGAGGCGGCGCGACAGGCGGCGCTGGCGCAGGAGCGGGCGAACCTCCCCGTCTACCGCGAGAAGGCGAAGGCGTTCCTCGCCACCGGCAACTGGAACGCCGCCGTCGAGTGGCTGCAGAGGATCGCCGCCGCGGACCCGAACGACGCCTACCTGGCCTCGGTGGTGGAGGGCCGGCGGCACGACGCCGAGCGGGCGCTCGCCGAGAAGCGCTACGACGACGCGGTCAGGGCGTGCGAGGAGGCGCTCGCGGTCTCGGCTCCGCCGTCGCCGGCGATCAAGGCGCTGCTCGGGCAGGCGCGCGCGGGGCAGGTGAGCCGCTGGCTCGCCGAGGGCGACGGCGACCTGGCGCGGGGCGACGTCCGCGCCGCGCGGGTCGCGTGGGACCGGGTGGCAGCCGTCGAGCCGCACAACGCGGGGCTCGACGAGAGACTGACGAAGCTCGACTGGGTGAAGATCCCGGCGGGGACATTTCAGATGGGGTGCGTCCCCGCGGACACCGAGTGCTCCGACAACGAGAAGCCGCGCCACGCGGTCACGATCAGCAAACCGTTCCTGATGATGATCAGGCCCGTGACCGTCGCGCAGTACCGCCGGTTCGCGCAGGCCACCGGGCACGCAGCGGCGTTGGCGCCGGCGTTCGCGCAGGCCGACGATCACCCGGTGGTCGACGTCGTATGGGGCGATGCCGTGGCGTACTGCTCCTGGGCCGGCGGCCGGCTGCCGACGGAGGCCGAGTGGGAGTACGCGGCGCGGGGTGGCAAGGACGGGCTGAAGTACCCGTGGGGCAACTCGATCAGCCACGACGACGCGAACTTCAAGGGAACAGGCGGCCGCGACCAGTGGAAGTACACGTCGCCAGTCGGCTCGTTCGACGCGAACGGGTTCGGCCTGTTCGACATGGCCGGGAACGTGTGGGAGTGGTGTTCCGACCTGTACGGCGAGACGTACTACGCGAGTTCGCCGTCGGTCGACCCGCAGGGGCCCCCGTCAGGGAGTTCGCGCGTGCTGCGCGGGGGATCGTGGGACTTCGATCCCAAGAGCCTGCGCACCTCCTTCCGAGGCTGGATCCTGCCGTGGGGCGGGTGCGACAGCGGCGGCTTCCGATGCGTCCGTCCGGCTCCCTGACCCGGCGGCCTCGCTCGGACATCAGAGGACGAGATAAGGGAGCGGCCCGCGGCCGTCCCGCGTGAACGCGCCGGCCGCGCGCGTCTTGATCAACCCCGGGTTCTCGGCTCGCCCTTGGGCCTGGAGCCCGTATCGGTTCGGCGAGCTCTACGCTCCGCCACAAACCGGAAGACCGACCTGCTCATTCAATCAATCGGGTGCCGCGTGTGCCAAGGTTTCTCACAAGGGGATGGGTGAGATGACCACCGGCTGCAATTCAGCTGGTTACGTACCTGGCACCTCTTACGCGACGGACATCGGGCGAAACCGTCGAACCTTCCCGGGCGCGCGACGTACACGATGGTGCGTCTCGCCGAGCGGAGTGCCCGCCCGATGGGAAGGGGGAGCCTGTGGACCGCAAGGAGTTCATCAAGAGCGCGTGTGGGCTGGGCGTGTGCGGATGCGCCCTGAACCTCCTCGGCGCTGCAGTCCCGCTGCGAGCGGTCGAGCCCTCGGCCGAGGAGCAGCGGATGGCGTTCGTCCGCTATCAGCTCTCGAAGCTGCTCGGCTTCATGGCCGCCGACGTGCCGGCGGAGGCCTGCGCGGGGGTCCTCGAGAAGACCGGCCGCGAGTGCGCGAAGCTCGGCCAGCTCGGGACCAAGTTCAAGGGTGACCCCGAGGGCTACTTCGCAGCGGCCAAGAAGAACTGGGGCACCGACTTCGGGTGGGACAAGGAGAAGGGGATCGTCACCGTCGCAGTGGCGGAAGGGGGTTGCGGCTGTCCTCTGGTCTCGATGAAGCGGACGCCGGCGGTGTGGTGCAACTGCTCCGTCGGGTACCAGAAGGAGAGCTTCGAGGCCATCTTCGGCAGGCCGGTCCAGGCGCGCCTGAAGGAGTCCAAGCTCTCCGGCAGCAAGCGCTGCGTGTTCGAGGTCACCGTGGCGTAGCTCGCGCTCGCGGCCGGTATGCGGGGAAGGCGCGTGCATTCGCGTGGCCGCGACGCGAGGTCGGCAAGGAGAAGATGCCCCGAACGGTTCGACCCGATCCCTGCGCGCCCGAGCACCGACAGCCGGCCAGACGCGTTCTGTGCACCCAGGAGGTGTCAACGATGATCGCCACACGTCGTCGTCAGTCAGGCCAGCCCAGGCCACCCGCGCACGCGGCGGTCTCCGCCCCCGCAGCAGCACTTCGGGCGCGCGCCCGGTGCGCCGCGTTTTTGACGCTGATCGCGTCGGGCGCGACGTGGGCCGCGACGCAGCAGCCGACGCTGCCGCTTCCGGTCGTCGTGGGGACGATCGAGTCGGCGAAGGTGGGGGAGACGCGCCCGTTCTGGATCTCCCTCCCGGACGGCTACAGCGCGACCGGCCAGCCATACCCCGTGCTGTACATGCTGGACGGCGAGTTCAACTTCAACTCCGGCGTGATCGGCGGCCTGCGCTGGGCCGCCTCGCTCGGCGAGATCCCAGAGTTCATCGTCGTCGGGATCCCGAACACCGACCGCGCGAAGGACATGTTCCAGGAGGAGGTGACGTTCTCCGACGGCAGCAAGGCGGGCGGGCGCGCCGACCGGTTCCTGGAGTTCATCCAGACCGAGTTGATCCCGTACGTCGACCGGACGTACCGCACGCAGCCGTACCGTGTGCTCTACGGCACCTCGAACACCGGATTCACCGCCGTGTACGCGCTGCTCCACCGGCCGGAGCTGGCTTCGTCGTACGTCGCCGCGAGCGCGACGCTCCGGCTGCCCGGCTTTCTCGCGGAGCGGGACGAGCGGATCCGAACGTTCGCCGGCGGCCGGCGCAGGCTCGTTCTCGTCATGGGCGAGCAGGACCTGCCGACGGTCCTCGTCCAGAACGGCGCCCTTAAGGAGAAGGTGGAGATGCTGGCCCCGGCGGGCCTGACCTGCGGGCTCACCGTGGTCGAGCGCGGAGAGCACGTCCCGGCCGACGCCCTGCTGACCGGTGTCCGCCGCCTGTTCGAGGGGTGGTCGCTGGGCCGACCTCTCACCGCGGAGAACTTCCGCGAGATCCGCGACCAGGTCGAGCGTCGCCCTGCGCAGTACGGCGTGATCGAGAAGCTGCCGGAGAGCGCCCTGCGGTCGCTGGGGGGGGCGCTCCTGGATGCGAAGCGGGCCGCGGAGGCCGTCGAGGTGTGCCAATTCCGGGTGGAGAGCTACCCGCGCTCCGCCGAAGCCCACGTCAGCCTCGGCGACGCGTACCGCCTCGGCGGCGAGACGGAGAAGGCACGAACGTGTTACCGCCAAGCGCTGACCCTCGCGCCGGACCACCCCGACGCCCGCGCCTGCCTGCAGGAGCTGGCGAAGTAGGCGCGGCCGGCGATCCGCGGCTGCGGTCAGGACCGTCGCCGGCTTTCCCGGGCTCGCCCCCTGGCCGTGCCGCGGCAGAATGGATACCGCGCGACACAATTGCACCACTTGCGTACCTGGCACCTAACCGACATCAATCGGCTATACACGGTGGCCGTGTTGTCAAAAACCGGGCTTGATCACGCTGGCCGCGAACTCACGGAAGGTGGTCTTGCCGCGATAGTCCGGCTTTGCCGGCAGGCCCTGCAGGACCCTGCCGGTCGAGAAGGCGTCGTACATCTCCAGGAACTCGCCTACGAGGTCGGCGCTGAGACCCAGCCCCAGCATCGCCTCGCGCGCCTGGTCGGGCGTGACCTGCGTGAAGCCGACCGGCCGGCCGAGCACCTCGCCGAGGACGGCGGCCACCTCGGCGTGGGAGAGTTCCTCGGGACCGTACACCGTGACCGCGCGCCGGCCGGACCACGAGGTGTCGAGCAGCACCCGGGCGGCCACCTCGGCGATGTCGCGCGTCGCCACCATCGGGAGCTTCACGCCGGCCGGGACGGGCAAGAAGAACGCCCCTGCCGACTTGATGCTCCCGACGAAGTTGAGCATGTTCTCCATGAAGTCGCCGGCGCGCAGGTGGGTCACGTTGCCGGCCACTCGATCGATCGCCTCCTCGACCTCGTGCAGGCCGCTGACCGGTCCGACGCCGCTCGGGAGCTGCGCCCCGATGCTCGAGAGGTTGACCACACGGGGGATCTTGTTGGTCGCGACGGCCTTTGCGGCGATCGCTCCGAGGCGCCGCTGGTACTCACGGAACCGAGCAGGCGGCGGGTCAGCTCCGAACCGATGTGCCCTGTGGCTGTTGTGATCACGATGCTCATGTCCACGCTCCCCGGATCCCGGCCTCGCGGCCGCAACCTTGTCCAACAGGGGCCGCCGGAGCGTCATTCCTGGGCCGCCGACAGCGGCCAGGCTTGCGTACCTGACACCTATTTCAGTGCCCGGCTCTCTTCGTCTTCGTCGCACCCAGGGAGCGTTCGAGCGCGCGGTCAGCCGACGCGCGTCGGAAACCCCGGGGTTCGGCACCACGAATTGCCCCCCGACCGCGGCGACGTTCAATTGCAGCGGCAGGGCGGAAAACGGGCTGCACAGGAACGATATGCCGATGCCGGTGCTCACGTCATGAGGCTGCGGCAGCGGGAGCTGATTGTTCCTGTCGAGCGTCAGGTGCGAGCCGGTTCCGACCCACAGGCCTGCGGCCGGCTCGAATTCCCCATGATGGCTGATCTGGGCGACAGAGTTGTTCGCGTCCCAGATGTCGATGC
>NCBR01000161.1 GCA_002279285.1 Acidobacteria bacterium 37-71-11 | reverse complement strand
TCGGGCACCGCGGGAACGCTCGTCGATATCCGCGACGAGGGGTGCTACGAACTCCGTCTCACGAGTCAGGGGAAGCTCCACCTCGTGCTCCTGCCGATCGACCAGACGGGCCTCGTGTTCGCCGAGGCCGAGCCCGAGGTGGCGCTGGTGGAGAGCATCGAGCGCTGAGGAGCACGCCGGCATCGGCCAGGATCGCGGCGTGGTCGAACGCCAGCTCGATCCCGGCGAGGTCGGCGAACCAGCGCGCCTCGGCCGCGTCGTCGCCGCCGGCGACAGTGCCGCCGGTGACGCGGCACAGGTACACCGCCGAGACGGTGTGGCCGCGCGGGTCTCGCCCCGGGGCGGAGTAGACCCCGAGCAGCTCCACCGGTTCGACCTCCAGACCGGTCTCCTCGCGGGCCTCGCGCGCGCAGGCGGCTTCGCAGGTCTCCCCGATCTCCACGAACCCGCCGGGGAGCGCCCACCGCCCCTCGAACGGCGGATGGCCCCGGCGGATCAGCACGACGCCGCGCTCGGGGTCGACGATGACGGCGTCGGCGGTGAGCCGCGGGGTCACGGGTGCGGGCATGGTCACTCCTTTGCGCTTGGGAAAAGCGATGGTTCGATGCAGGCCTGGCCGCATGCAACCGCCAGTTTGGCGAGCATGGTGGAGGAGGGTACGGACGGGTTGCCTGGATCTTGCCAGCTCCATCCTTCTCGCTCCTCGCTGATCCTAGCCCGACCTGCCGAGCCGGCGAACGGGAGGACCAGGATGTCGCGGTGCGTGATCGCGTGCCGCACGGCGGGTGCGGGCGCCAGGGGCACCGGCCAGCCAGCGGCGCGCGCGAGCGAGTGGGCGGTCGCCACGGGTTCCTCGCCGTCCGCCAGCTCCGCGAACGGGGGCAGCCAGAGCCCGAGCAGCAACGGTCCCTCGTCCACCCGGTGCAACAGCACCGTGCGGTCCGGGCGCTCGAGCCAGACGGCGACCCATCGCCGGCGCTCGCGGCTCCGCCGGGCGCGGGGCAGCGGGAACGCCTCGGCGGTCCCCGCCGCAGCCGCGGCGCAGCGCGCCAGGAGCGGGCACGCGCCGCAGCGTGGCGATGCCGGAGCGCACACCGTCGCGCCCAGCTCCATGAGCGCTTCGAAAAGCTCGGGAGTCGGGGCCTCGGCGTGCAGCTCACGGGCGAACGCGCGTCCGGCGCGCAGCAGCTCCGGGCTGCCGAGCGGGAGCGCACGCGCGAGGACTCGGGCGGTCACGCGGGCGACGTTGCCGTCCACGGGCGGCTCGTCGCCGCCGAACGCCAGCGCAGCGACCGCCGCGGCCGTGTACGGGCCGAAGCCCGGCAACAACGCCAGCTCCCCGGCTGTCGTGGGCCAAGCCCCGCGCGCTGCGATCGCTCCGGCGGCCTGGTGGAGCAGGCGGGCGCGGCGGTAGTAGCCGAGGCCGGCGAACGCGTGCAGGACGTCGCCGATGTCGGCCGCCGCAAGGACGGCGAGGGATGGGAAGCGCCGCATGAACTCCGGGTAGGCGGCGGCCGCCCGCTGGGCCTGGGTCTGCTGCGCCATCACCTCGGAGACGAGCACCGAATACGGGTCGCGGGGAAACGGTCCCCGCCACGGCAGCTCCCTGCGCCCGCGCCGGAACCACTCGATCAGTCGTTCCCCGGAGCGATCCGCCACGCCGGGAGTGTACCGCGGTAGAATCCACCGGTGACCGAGCGACCGCAATCGTGTCCGCTGTGCCGCGGCACGGGCTTCACGATCGAGACCCGCAACGGGGTCGAGGTCGCCGTGGCGTGCAGTTGCCGGCGAGCCGGGGCCGGCGGCACGTTGCTCGCGGCCGCGCGCATCCCGCCGCGGTACCGGCACTGCGCGATCGAGAGCTTCGAAGTCTGGAGCGGCGATCTCGGGAGCCGCAACCTCCAGGCCCGCGCCCGGCGGCGGACGAGGGAGTTCGTGGACTGCTATCCGGGGGTGGACAGGGGCCTGCTGTTCATGGGAAGCGTCGGCACCGGCAAGACCCACCTCGCAGTCGCGGCGCTCAAGGAGCTGGTGCAGACCAAGCGCGTGCGGGGGCTCTACGTCAACGCGCTCGAACTCGTTCAGCAGCTCCAGATGTCGTTCGACGGCGGTGGCCCCAGCCGGGAGGACATCCTCGGGCCGGTGACGGACACGGAACTCCTGGTGCTCGACGAGCTCGGGGCGGGGCGTCTCACCGACTGGGTGCGCGAGCTCCTGTACTACGTCATCAACTCCCGGTACATGGCCGAGCGGGTCACGGTGTTCACGACCAACTACCTCGATTCGCCGCAGCCGCCGCGCGCCGAAGGCCTGGGCGGCGGCCAGGAGACGGGCAAGGGCGAGCGCTGGCAGGAAACGCTGGCCGATCGCATCTCCGAACGGCTGCGCTCGCGCCTGCACGAGATGGCCGAGGTGATCGAGCTGCGCGGCGAGGACTTCCGCGCCCGCCGCGCCGGACAGGGCGGCGGGCGGCCTTGACCGGACCGACCGCCCGGCGGTGGCGGCTGCTGCCCGGGCTGGCGCTCACGATCGCCGCTCTCGGCTGTGCGGTCAACCCGAGGCTGGCGGCGCCCGTCGTGTCCGCGCCCGCGCCCGCGCCCGCGCCGTCGCCGACGCCGCAGGCGAGCCTTCCGCCTGCCCCGCCGGCCGGTCCCACACCGTGTGCGCCGCCGCCGGCGGGCGTCATGCCCGAACGGGCCGACGTTCGCCCGCCGCTGGTGCGCGTGCTGCTGCAGGCGCAAGGGCAGCCGGTGCTCCCCGAGCCCGGCAGGCGCTACGCCTGCGTCGTCGTCGGCGCGCCCACCGTCGTGCTGCGGGGGCCGATCGCAGCGCGGGCGCTGCCCGGACGCGCCGCCTTCCAGGTGGGGGCGTTCGGCAACGAGGCCAACGCGACGGCGCTGGTGGCGCGGCTCCGAGAGGCGGGGTTCGTGGGCGCGGTCCTGAGGTTCCCAGGTGCCCTCCTCCGCGTGGCCGCAGTCGGGAACGACGGTGAGGACACGCCGGCGCTCGCGGGCCGCCTGCGCAACGCGGGGTTCTCCGGGCAGGCGACAACCGTGCCGGGGTCGGGAGAGGTCGTGCTCGAAGGCGAGGGCGGCGCCACGGTGCGGGGCCCCAGCGTCCTGCTGGTCCCGCTCGACCCCGATCCGGTCCGGGTGGGCGCGAAAGCGGTGCGCGGCGAGATCGAGCTGCGGCCCGGCACGGCCGGCGTCGCGGTGATCAACGTCCTCAACCTGGAGGCGTACCTGCGCGGGGTCGTGCCGGCCGAAATGGGGCCGCGCGCGTTCCCGCTGCTGGAGGCGCTCAACGCGCAGGCGGTGGCGGCCCGGACGTATGCGGTCGCACACCTCGGCGATCACGCCGCCCAGGGGTACGACCTGTGCGACTCCCCGGCCTGTCAGGCGTACGAAGGCGTGGACGCCGAGCGGCCGCTCACCGACCGCGCGGTGCGTGAGACCGATGGAGAGGTCATCACGTACCAGGGCCGCCCGATCGACGCGATGTATCACTCGACGTGCGCCGGCCACACGGAGGACGCCGGGGCGCTCTTCCCCTCACGAGCGGCGCCGTACCTCAAGGGCGTGCCGTGCAGGGGCGAGCGCACCCTCGCGGCCGGCGCCTCCTCGGTGCGAGGGCCGTGGCTGGGTTCGGTCGGGCGTCTCGCGGCGGTCGGCAGGCGCCTGGCCGAGGCGCTCGGGTGCGCCGCGGACCCGCATTCGCTGGCGGCGCGCCTCGCAGGCGTGCAGCCGGGGCCGGGCGTTGCCGGAATCGTGGCGGCGTTCGCGGTGCCGGCCACGGCTGCGACGCTGCACGTGGCGCACGGAAAGACGGCGGAAGACGCTGCGCTCGACCTGCTCCGCCTCTTCCGTCTGCCGCTGCCACCTTCCCCCGGGGGCAGCGGCCAGGCGGCATGGGAGGTCGCGCTCGCGGTGCGGCTGGGGCAACTTGTCGGGACCGTGCAGGCGCACGCGGGGCGCCTGGTCCCGGGCCCCAGCGGCCTCCGGCTCATTCTCGAGGGCGACGCGGGTTCGCGGGACATCCCCAGGGGCGAGAGCGTTCTCGAACGGCGCGGCGAGCGCTGGCGAGCCGGAGCGATTGAGTTCGCCGCAGGCTCGCGGGCAACGCTGTGGTGCGCCGGCGAGGCGTGTCCTGTCCTCGAGGTCGAAGCGCTCGAGGACGCCGACGCGGGTTCGGCCTGGACGTGGTGGGTGAGGGAGTTCCCGCTCGATGAACTCGGCAGCAGGCTCGGGGTGAAGGGTGTTCGGGCAGTGACCGTGACCAGGAGGGGCGTGTCGGGCCGGGCGCTCTCGGTGTCGGTGAGCGGCCAGGGCGGCAGTAAGGAGTTCGGCGGGATGGCGTTTCGCCGCGCGCTCGACCTCCCGGACACGCTGTTCGTCGTGTCGCCGTCCCGAAATGCCGGTAGGCCCGCGCTGCGTTTCCTCGGGCGCGGGTGGGGGCACGGCGTCGGCATGTGTCAGAACGGGGCGTACGGCCTCGCCCGCGGCGGGGCGACGTACGTCGAGATCCTGAAGACCTATTACACTGGCGTCGAGGTCACTCGCTGGCAAGGGGGAAACGATGAGCAACGTCCGGGGACAGGGGAACGAGGTCCGTAAGCTGGCGTCCGAGTTTGCGCGGGCGGAGATCGCGCCGCACGCGCGAGCGTGGGACGAGACCTCGCACTTCCCGCGTGAGATCTTCACGAAGCTGGGGGAGATGGGGTTCCTGGGGGTGGTCATTCCCGAGGAGTACGGTGGCGCCGGCCTTTCGTATCGCGACTACGTGGCCATCATCGAGGGACTCGCGGCGGTGGAGGGGGGGGTCGCGCTTTCGGTTGCGGCGCACAACTCGCTTTGCACCAACCACATCTTTCTCTTCGGCGACGAGGGCCAGAAGCGGCGCTGGCTGCCGCCCCTCGCGAGCGGGGAGATGCTGGGAGCGTGGGGGTTGACCGAGCCGGGCGCCGGCTCGGACGCCGGGGGCACGAAGACGACCGCGGTGCGGGACGGCGAGGAGTGGGTGCTCTCGGGGAGCAAGACGTTCACCACCAACGCCTCCGTGGGCGGCGTCGCGGTCGTGATGGCGCGCACCACGGCGGGCCGCGATCACCGCGGCGTCTCGGCGTTCATCGTGCCTCTGGACTGGCCGGGTGTGGCGAAGGGCAAGGAGGAGGACAAGCTCGGAATGCGCATCTCCGACACCTCGTCGATGCTGTTCGACGACTGCCGCCTGCCCGCCGGCGCGCTCCTCGGCAAGGAGGGGGAGGGGTTCCTGCAGGCGATGAAGGTCCTCGACGGCGGCCGCATCTCGATCGCGGCCCTCGGGGTCGGGATCGCCGAGGGAGCGCTGCAGGCGGCGCTTTCGTACGCGAAGCAACGGGAGCAGTTCGGCCGGCCGATCGGCCAGTTCCAGGCGATCCAGGTCAAGCTCGCCGACATGGCGACCGCGGTCGCCGCCGCGCGGCTGCTCACCGAGAGCGCCGCGGACGCCAAGGACGCGGGCGAGAAGGTCACGCTGCAGTCCGCACAGGCCAAGCTCTTCGCCTCCGAGACCGCGGTCAAGGTGTGCGAGGAGGCGGTGCAGATCCACGGCGGCTACGGCTACATCAAGGACTTCCCGGTCGAGAAGTACTGGCGCGACAGCAAGCTTTGCACGATCGGCGAGGGGACGAGCGAGATCCAGCGCCTGGTCATTGCCCGCGAGCTGTTGGGCGGGTAAGCTCGCGCCGCCATGATCGATGTCGCCGACGTCCTCGCAGGCGACGCCCGCGGCCTTGCTCGGGCGCTCACGGTCGTGGAGCGCGGCGGGCCCGAGGCCGAGGAGCTGCTCGGAGCGCTGCGCGGACGCCTGGG
>NCBR01000356.1 GCA_002279285.1 Acidobacteria bacterium 37-71-11 | reverse complement strand
GGAGCGCTTCGGCTTCACCGGCGGCGCGCGCGAGATCCCGATCATCATCGCCCGCGTGGCCGTGGATTACCGCTCGCCGATCGGCCTCGCCGACGAGGTGGAGGTCGGGATCGGCGTCAGCCGGACCGGCCGCACCAGCTTCGCGTTCGCGTACCGCATCGAGGCTTCCGGACGGCTCGCCGCGGAGGCCGAGACCGTGCAGGTCCACTTCGACTATGCCGCGGGCGAGCCGTCCGCGGTCCCTGCCGATCTGCGAGCGCAACTCGCGGCGCTGCGCCTCCCGGTCCGCCCCGTTCGACGGGATCGAGAAGATCGAGCCGGCGCTGCTCGAGACCTTCCCGTACGAGCACCCCGAGCGCGCCGCCGAGGTCGTCATCGCGACCGACGAGTGGAACTGCGTGTGCCCGTTCTCCGGCCTCCCCGACTTCGGCACGCTCACGATCACGTACGTGCCCGACCGGGTCTGCCTCGAGCTGAAGGCGCTCAAGTATTACCTGACCACGTACCGCAGTGTGGGGATCTACCAGGAGCACGCCGCAAACCGGCTGCTCGGCGACTTGCTCGCCGCCTGCCGGCCACGGCGGATCGAGGTCCGCCTCGACTACCGGCTCCGCGGCGGCATCCACACCGTCGTCACCGTCCGCCACCCGGAAGGTGTGGCCGGCGCCTGACGCTCAGGAGGCCTCTCACCTGCCCCGGTGACGGTGGACGAGGATCCACGCGCCGTCGTCGCGCAGCTCGAAGACGTCGCTCGACCAGCCCTGCTCGCGGTGGCGGACGCCGCCGTCACGCCAGACCTTGACGTAGCGGTAGGTGGCGACGGCGCTGGCGCCGAACACTTGCACCAGCTTCTGCTCGAAGCGCAGCTCCTTCACCTCGGCGCCGCGCTCGCGCATCCGGCGGATCGGCTCGAGGTACGCGAACGACCCGGAAAGCCGGTCGCCACCCTCGATCACGGTAAACGACGCCGCGAGGATGGGCTCGATCGTCGCGGCGTCGAGGTATAGCTCACCCTTGCGGAGGTCTTCGAGCGTGGCTGCGACGATCGCTTCGGGAACGGGCGCGGCGGTGGCGGGAGCGGACACGGGCGATTGCAACAACGCCAGTGCGACGGAGGCTGGGGCCAGGAGGAGGATCATTCGCGCATTGTACGGCGAGAAGCGCGAGCCCGCAGGAGCCGGCCCGGATGCGGCTCACGCGTCCCGCCCGCGTTCGGCGAGGCGGCAGCAGCAGCCCAAGACCTCGTCGAACATCGCGGCCGTGAGACGGCCCGTGAACGTGTTCTGCTGGGAGACGTGGTAGGAGTCCACCAGCCACACCCCGCCGGGCAGCCCGTGCGCCGCGCCGTGGCTGAACTTGGCGTCCCCGTCCACCGGCGTCCCCTGCTCCCGCAGCAGGCGCAGCACGGCCTCGTGGGCCACGCGCCCCAGCGCGAGGACCACCCGCAGCCGCCGGCACGCCGTGAGGTCCGAGCGCATGAAGGCGCGGCAGCGGTCCAGCTCCGCCGCGGTCTGACGGTTTCCCGGCGGGGCGCAGCGCAGCGGCGCGGTGATCAACGCCCCGTCGAGGGCAAGGCCGTCCCCCCGGTAGTCGCTGTCCGGGAGGTTGGCAAGGCCGGCGCGGTGCAGGGCCGAGTAGAGGAAGTCACCCGAACGGTCGCCGGTAAACATCCGCCCGGTGCGGTTGGCGCCCTGTGCGGCGGGCGCGAGGCCGACGATGACGAGCCACGCCGCCGGATCGCCGAACGCGGCGACCGGCCTCGCCCAGAACCCGTGCTCGGCGACCCACGCCGCGAACCGCGGGGGCACACGGCCGGCCTGGAGCTCCCGCCACTCCACGAGGCGCGGGCAGGCCCGGCACTCGGTCACGGGAACGGCTGTCCCTGGGACAATCGGAGGGGCAAACGGGTTTGACACCTTCACGGTCTCATCTTAGGATCGAATAGAGGATTCTAGTCACCGATGAGCCTGAACGAGGTCCAACTCCACCCCGTCTTCGCCCAGCG
>NCBR01000160.1 GCA_002279285.1 Acidobacteria bacterium 37-71-11 | reverse complement strand
CGCCGTTTTCCTCGCCTACCTGGTCGCGCTCGGACTGGTGTTCTCGTTCAACAGCCTCCTCCTCGGCCTCCTGCTCGCCGGCACGTTGACGCTGCTCGTCGGCCTGGTGGACGACTTCGGCGTGCTGACACCGGCCGCCAAGCTCGCCGGCCAGGCGGTCGCGGTGTTCGTGCTGCTGCGCAGCGGCGCCGTGATCGAGCTGGCCCAGGTGCCGGCCGGGCTGCGTTGGCCGCTCGCCGCGATCTGGCTGTTCGCGGTGTGCAACGCGTTCAACTTGCTCGATATCATGGACGGGCTCGCGGCCGGCGTCGGCGCGGTCGCGGCGCTCGCGTTCGGGGTCGTCGCGCTGACGACCGGCGAGTACCCCGAGGCAGCGGCAGCGCTGGCGCTGGCCGGCGCCCTGGGCGGGTTCCTGGTGTTCAACGCGCCCCCGGCGCGGATCTACCTCGGGGACGCCGGCTCGCTCGCGGTGGGGCTCACCCTCGGCGCGCTCGCGATCGCGCTGCGCTGGAGCGACCGCAGCGCCGCGGGGTTCCTGGCGCCGCTGGCGATCCTCGCGGTGCCGCTCGCCGACACCGCGTACGTGAGCGTGTTGCGCGCCCGCGCCGGCAAGCCGTTCTGGCACGGCAGCCCGGACCACTTCCCGCTCCGCCTGCGAGTGCGGCTGGGGGGCAGCACGCCAAAGGCAGTGACGGTGGTCGTCGCGCTCTCGGCGCTCGGCGCGGTTGCCGGCGTTGGCACGGCGGTCCTCTGGCCGTGGGAGGTCGGGGTCGCGGTGCTCGGCGGCTACGCGCTCGCCATGGTCGTGCTCCTGGCGGTGCTGGCGCGCGTGCGGATGGAGGCGCCCGAGTGAGGCGGATCGTGATCGTCGGCGCCGGCTTGACCGGCCTCTCGGCCGCCTACCATCTGCGCGCGCACGGCGTCGAGCCGGTGGTGCTCGAGCGCTCGGACGCGGTCGGCGGCGCCTGCCGCACGCTCGAGCGCGAGGGGTTCCACTTCGACCTCACCGGGCACCTCCTGCACCTCGCACGCGAGGAGAGCCACGAGCTGCTGCGCGCGCTCGGCGTGCGCGGCGCACTGCGCCCGCACCGCCGGCGGGCCGGGATCGCGCTCGCCGGCACGGTCACGCCGTACCCGATCCAGATCAACACCTACCGCCTCCCGCGCGAGCTCCGGCGGGAGTGCGTGCTCGGGTTTGTCGAGGCGCACGCGCGCGCGTCGGGGCGCGGCGAGGCGCCGGCCTCCTTCGCCGCCTGGGCGCTCGACCGCTTCGGCGAGGGGTTTGCCAGGCACTTCTTCCTCCCGTACAACCGCAAGCTGTTCTGCACCGACCCGGCCGAGCTGACCACCGAGTGGGTGGGGCGCTACGTCCCGCGCCCGGAGGTCGCCGACGTGATCGCCGGCGCCTTCGGGTTGTACCGGACGCCGGTGGGCTACAACGCGACGTTCCTCTACCCGAAGGTGGGCGGGATTCAGATCGTCGCCGATGCCTTCGCACGCTCGCTCCCCCCGGTGCGGCTCGGCTGTCAGGTGCGCTCGGTGCGCCTCGGGGCGCGCGAGGTCGAGCTGGAGTCGGGGGAGACGCTCGGGTGGGATGCCCTGGTGGCCACGGCGCCGCTGTCGCACCTCGCGGCGATGACGGCGGACCTGCCGGACCCGGCGCGCGCGGCCGCCGCCCGCCTGCGCGCCGTCGGCGTGGTCAACCTGAACCTCGGGGTGCGGGGCCCGGCGCCGCGCCGGGAGCACTGGCTGTACGTCCCCGAGGAGCGCTTCCCGTTCTACCGCGTGGGCATCCCGTCGAACCACGGCCGGGTGGCGCCCCCCGGATGTCACACGCTCTCGGTCGAGGTCAGCGTGCCCGCCGGCGCGCCGGTCCCGGCGGGCCTGCGCGAGCGCTGCCTCGCCGGCCTCGCCGAACTCGGCCTGCTGCGCGACGCGGGCGACGTGGCGGTCGTCGAGGAGGTCCGTCTCGATCCCGCCTACGCGATCTTCGACGCCGCCCGCCTTGCCGCCGTTGCCGCGCTGCGCGACGCCTTCCGCGCCGCCGGGGTGACCGTCGCGGGGCGGTGGGCGGAGTGGAAGTACTCGACGATGGAGGACGCCCTCTGGGACGGCGCAACGGTCGCGCGGCGGCTCGCCCGATGAGGCGCATCCGCGTCCTGCACGCGATCACGATGCTCGAGCCCGGCGGCGCTCAGCGCAACACGCTCGACACCGTGGCGATGCTCGACCGGGACGCATTCGAGGTGGCGCTGGCGTGCGCCGACGTCGGCGAGCTGCTCCCCGAGGCCCGCGCGCTCGCCGGCGTCGAGCTGTTCGAGCTCGGCCACCTGCGCCGCGAGGTGCGCCCCCTCGCCGACTTGCGGGCGCTGGCACAGCTGCGCCGGGTGATCCGGCGCGTCCGGCCCGACATCGTGCACACCCACTCCTCCAAGGCCGGCATCCTGGGGCGCTTCGCGGCTGCATCCGAGCGGGTGCCGATCGTCGTCCACTCGATCCACGGCTTCGCCTTCGGCGCCCACCAGGCGGCGCCGGTGCGCGCCGCCTTCCTCGCCGCCGAACGAAGGGCGGCGCGGCGGACGACCGCGTTCATCGCGGTGTCGCACCGCAACCTCGAGGAGGGGGTGCGCCTCGGACTATTTTCGGCCGGCCGCGCGCGGGTGATCCGCTCGGGAATCGACCTGGCCGCGTTTCGCTCGCACCGGGGTGGCGACGCCGTACGGCGCGAGCTCGGGATCCCCGCGGCGGCGCCGCTCGTTGTCCAGATCGCGTGCTTCAAGCCGCAGAAAGCCCCCGAGCGCTTCGTCGAACTCGCCGCCGCGCTGGCGTCCCGCTTTCCCGAGGTGCACTTCCTGCTCGCCGGGGACGGCATGTTGCGCGGGGAACTCGAGCGCCGCCGCCGCGAGGCGGGCCTCGAGCGCCGCCTCCACCTGCCGGGGTGGCGGACGGACGTCCCGGCGCTCCTCGACGCGGCCACGGTGGTGACGCTCACCTCCCGTTTCGAGGGGCTGCCGCGCGTGCTCGTCGAGGCGCTGGCGGCCTCTGTCCCGGTCGTGGCGACCGCGGTGGACGGCGTGCCCGAGGTGGTTCGCGACGGCGAGAACGGTTTCCTCGTCGCCCCCGGCGATGCTCGCGCGATGGCGGCGAGGGTCGGCGAGATCCTGGACGACGCCGGCCTGCGGGCGCGTCTCGCGGCCCGTGCCCCGAAGGGGCTCGAGGAGTTCGGGCGCGACACGATGGTCCGGCAGCAGGAGGCGCTGTACCTGGAGCTGGCGGCAGCGGCAGGGGTCCGGGGTCCGGGGTCCGGGGCTCGGGCTGGCGGGGGTGCGGCCGCTCCCAACGCGGGTATGGAAGGGGGGCCGCGTGCCTGAAGGCTTTGCACCGGGTTGGTTCGTGCCGGCGGTCGCGGCCGCCTACGGCCTGGTGTTCGGCAGCTTCCTCAACGTGGTGGTGTACCGACTGCCGCGGGGGATGTCGGTGCTGCGCCCGCGATCGCATTGCCCCGCCTGCGGCGCGCCGGTGCGCTGGTTCGACAACGTGCCGTTGGTCTCGTACGTGCTCCTGCTCGGCCGGTGCCGCTCGTGCCGGGCGCGCATCTCGGTCCGCTACCCCGTGGTCGAGCTGGCCTGCGGCGCGCTCGCCGCCGCCGTCGCGGTGCGTTTCGGCTTGACGGTCATGGGGGCGGAGGCGATGCTGCTGGTGATGCTCCTGCTCCCGCTCGCGTTCATCGACCTCGAACACCACCTGCTTCCGGACGTGCTGACCCTGCCGGGGATCGCCCTCGGCCTGGCGGCGTCCGCGGCGGGTGGCCTGGTGGGGTTCGCCGATGCGCTCGTCGGCGCGGCAGCCGGCGCCTGCCTGCCGTACGCGGTGATCGTGGTCTACCGGCGTCTGCGCGGCGTCGAGGGGATGGGCCTGGGGGACGTCAAGCTGCTGGCGATGATCGGGGCGTTTCTCGGCTGGCGCGGGATGCTGCTCACCCTCGGGCTGGGGGCGACGGCCGGGGCAGCAATCGGGCTGGCGCTGATCGCCTCCGGGCGCGGGCGGCGCGACACCGAGCTGCCGTTCGGAACGTTCCTGGCGGGGGCGGCGGCGGTCGTGCTCTTCGCGGGGCCAGCTCTCGCCAGGGCGCTCGGATGGGTGCCGTCGTGACGGTTCACGTCCGCTCCCGCCGCCTGCGCGAGGCGCGCATCCTGATCGGCGTCACGCTGGTGATGCTCGTCGGCATGGTGGTGGCGGAGATGGCGGGGCTGCTCGCGGTCACGCGCCTCGTCGAGGAGGAAGCCAGGCGCGCCGCCAGCGCCGCGGCCCAGGTGCTGGCCCGCCAGATTGCGGGCGGCGAGGCCCCCCGCTTCAGCGCCGCGCTGCGCACCGAGGGGTGGGGGCTCGCGGTCCTGAACGGCGCCCAGGTCGTCGAGTCCGCCGGTGTCGCCGGCCCCGAGGCATCGCCGTGGTGGCCGTGGGCCTCGCGGGCCGAGTGGGAGCGCCTCGGACGGCCGGTGGCGGGCCCGCTCGCCTCCGCGGGGGGGAGCGTGCTGGTGGCGTACCAGCCTCTCGCCGACGGGCGCGTGGTGCGGGCGCTCGTGCCGGTGGCGGGTGCGGGGGCGGTGGGGCGCTGGCGCACCTTGGGCGCGGGCATCGCGGTGCTGGTGGCGGCGTGCGGCGGCCTGCTCGCGTGGGCGCTCGTCGCGCGTGTGCTCGCGCCGTACCGGGAGTTGCTGGCCGAAGCCGTGCGCGTGACCGGCGGGCCGCGGAACGAGGCCGAGGACCGCTTCCTCGTGGAGACGTTCCGCGACACGGTGCGGCGGCTGGAGGAATCGGAAGCGGCGCTGCGGCGTCGCGCCGACGAGCTCGAGCTGCTGGCGGGGGTATTGACGCGCGGGTCGTCGGCAGGCGTCGTGATCACCGAGCCCGGAGGCTCGGTGCGGGCGGCGAACCCCGAGGCGCTGGCCCTGGTCCCGGCGCTTGCCGTCGGCGGGCCGCTGCCGTCGTTGCTCGCGGCCGCTCCGCGGGGCGCGCGTCTGGGCGGACGGATGGTCGAGGTGCGCCGTTTGCCGTTGCTCGCGGCCAGCGGCGAGACCCAGGGGGAGGTCCTGTTCCTTTCCGACCGCACCGGGGTCGAGGCGCTCGAGCGGGCCCTGGCGGAGCGCGAGCAGATGGCGGGGCTCGGGGAGCTGGCGGCCGGCATGGCGCACGAGCTGCGCAACGCGCTGGCGACCGTCCGCGGTTACCTGCGGCTGCTCCCCGGGGCGCGCCCCGAGGAAAGCGCCCGCTTCCTCGCCGCGATCAACGACGAGGCCGAGGGCGTCGCGCAGCTGCTCGACCGCTTCCTGCGCTTTGCCCAACCGCACGAGCTGCGCCGCGAACCGGTCGACGTGGCGGCCTTGGTCGAAGAGGCGGCGGGCAAGGTGCGGGCCGCGTTTCCCGCGGTCGACATCCGCATCGAAGCGGCGCCCGCCGTCGCGGCCGGCGACGCGCTGGCACTCGGCGTGGTCGTCGAGAACCTCCTGCGCAACGCCGCCGAGGCTGCCGGCCGGGGCGGGCTCGTGACCGCCCGCGTCGAGCGCGCCCCCGAGGCGGTGCGGGTCGTGGTCGAGGACGACGGCCCAGGCGTGCCCGCCGAGCTGCGCGACCGTCTGTTCCTGCCGTTCGTGTCGAGCAAACCGTCGGGCGGGCTCGGCCTTGCCTTGGCGCGCCGGTTCGCGCGCCTGCACGGCGGGGACGTCGAGTACGAGCCCCGCGAGGGTGGGGGCGCCCGCTTCGCGGTGTGGCTACCGCGGCAGGGGGTCGTGTGAGCGCGCCGGTGCTGGTGGTGGAGGATCGCAAGAGCCTCGGCGAGATGCTGGCCGAGACGCTGCGCAAGGAGGGG
>NCBR01000159.1 GCA_002279285.1 Acidobacteria bacterium 37-71-11 | reverse complement strand
GAGGAAGGTTGGGCCGCCGGAGGGAGCTTGGGCAATCGCGGAGCGGTGCCGTAGACTGGCGGCAGTGATTCGGTTCGGGTATGTCCTCCGGGTCGTGGCGGCGGCCGTCGCTGCCGCCGGCGCCGTGGCTCTGGTCCGCGGCCGCGGCGTGCCGGGCGAGGCCAAGGCGGCGGCTGTTGCCCGCGCCGCCATGGAACGCCTCGGGTACGCCCCGTTGGGCGAGCCGGTCGCGACCTTCGAGGGGGACCAGGAGCTGGCGTGGGCGCTCGAGCGCGCGCGTCCTGGGCCGGCCGGGGCGCAACTCGCGCGCGGCGAGGGCGGCGCCGTGCGCTGGCGTCTGGTGTTCCCGGGCGGCGGCGAGGCGCAGGTGACCGTGGACGGCGTGGTGTGGTCGCTGCGGCGGCCCGTCCCTGAGACGCCGGGTCCCGACCTCTTCCCGTCGCTCGCGACGGCGCGCGTGGTGGCCGCCGTCGCGCAGGCGGTGCCGGACCCCTCGAGCTGGCGGCTGGTGCGCGCGCAGAGCTGGCGGGAGGGCGGGCACACCTGGGAACGGGCATGGTTCGTCGGCGGCAGCGGGCCGCTGCCGCCCGGGTGGCGGCGCGACCTGGAGCTGGAAATCGCCGGCTCGTCGGTTGTCTCGTGGAGGCGCTCCGTGCACCCCCTGGGGACCGACCTCGGGGTAGTGACCGGACGGATGGCTGAGTTGCGCCTGCTGCGCCGGCCGGCGCTGCTCGGCCTGGCAATCGTGGTGATCGGGGTCCTGATCGCGGGCGCCGAGGCGGTCGCGTATCGCGAGTCGACCGCACTCGTGCGCGGCCTCGTGTACGGCATCGTGGTCGCCGTCGCGGGCAGCTTCGCGGCGGACGCTCTGGCGGCGGCGCCGGTCCAGGGCGTGATCCTGGCGGCGGTCGTCGCGCTGTTGCCGGGGTGGACGGATCTCCCTCCGACGCGCCTGAGTTTCGGGCCCGCGGCCGGGGTGGCGCTCGCGGCGGCGACGCTGGCGGGGGGCACGGTCATCCTCGGCGCCGGCGGCTGGGTGCCGGTGACCTCCCCGGTTCCGTCGGACACCGGCTGGGAGCGCCAGCTGGCCGACGCCTGGCTGCCTGCGCTGGTGGAGGAGCCTTTGCTGCGCGGAGCGCTCCCCGCCTTCGCGGCGCCGTTGCTGGGGTGGTGGGGCGCGGCGCTGCTCGCGGCGCCGATCGGGGCGCTGCTCCACCCCGAGCCTTCGGTTCCGCTGCTGGCGTCGATCGGTCTCGGGGTCGCGCTGCAGCTCGGTCTTGCGGTGGTGGCGAGGTTCGCCGGCGTCGGGGGCGCCGTGCTCGCGCGCGGGACGTGCGAGGCTCTGGTGCAGCGGGCGGCGTTCCCGGCCGGCCCGGGGTGGGACCGCGTCGCGCTGCTCGGCGTCGCGTTCGGGACGGTGCTGCTGCTATGGCCGCGCCGGCGCGCGTGAGAACGCTCTCGGCCGCCGCGGCCGCGATCGCGCTCGCGGCCGCCGCCTTGTGGGTGCCGGCGATGCCTCCGGAGCCGCCGGCGTCGCAACCACCGGCGGCGGCAGCCGAGCGGGCGGAGGATGACCTGCCGTCCCTGGGTCTCCCCTGGGGCAAGGTGCGTGGCTGGGAACGGGTGAACGACGGCTGGACGTTGACGTGGCAGCCTGCGCATGGGATGTGGCTCGTCCGCGCCTGGGTGCCGGACGGACCCGGCGAGGTGCGCTGGCGGATCGAAGCCGCGTCGTGGCTCCCCGGGGTCAGGCTCTCCCGGCGCGCCGCGAGCGCGCTGGCCGGCCGTGACGACGGCGTGGCACAGGGCCGGGAGCACCTCGGCCGCCGCGACTGGCTGCTGACCGGCACCCGCGTCCTCGGTGCGCTGCCGGCGGGCGGCGATCTCCCGGCCAACCCCCGCCGTGGGAATCCGGCCGCGGGGGCCGTGCTCGCAGGCCTGCTGCTCGCGGGGGCGGCCGTGCGCCACCTGGTGCCCGGCGTGCCGAGCCGCGTCTGGCGGCAGGCGGTGGGCTGGTCGGCGCTCGCGCTCGTGCCGTTGCTGCCGCAACTCTCGGCGCTGGCGCAACCGGCGTTCCAGGCCGGCGTGCGGCCGTGGGTGGGCGAGCTGGCGTTCGGGGCGGCGGCGACGCTCCTCCTCGGGGCGCTCGCGTTCGCCGCGCAACGCTTCCCTGCCGTCGCGGGCCGGCCCGCGGCCGGCTGGCTCGCGATCGGGCTCGCCGCCGGCGTCGTCGCCGGACGGGTGCAGCCCGCGCCGTGGCTATTGGGCGTCGCCGGCTTGCCGCTCCGGCTTCCGGCGCTGGCGGCGCTCGCGGTGCTGCTCGGGTGGCTGATGGGCCTCGCGGGGGACGGCCTGCGCGAGCTGGCAAGGCCGGCCGGCCGGGCGCGCGCCGCGGTGCTGGCCCTGCTGGGCGTGGCGGCGGTCGGGTTCGCCGGTCCCTGGCTCGGGGTCGCGCTGGCGGTGGTGGCGGCCGCCGCCGTCGAGCGCGGCTCGGGGACGGGGGTGGCGGTGGCCGGGGTGTGGGGGTGGGTGTTCGGCAGCGTCTGGGCGCTCGCCGAGTGGGAGCCGGCGCTCCGCGATGCCCTGGTGCTGCTCCTAATCGGAGTCGGGACGGTGGCTGCGATCGGGTTGGCTCGCCGGACGGCCGGCATCTCTTCGCCAAACGCTGGAACCGCTTAGGGTTGGTCGTCTCGCCCGGGGGGAGAGCTTTAGGGACTAGAATCCCCGGGTGCGGATGGCGTGGTTTCTTGCGGTGCGGTTGCTGCGGCGGCGGGGAACGTCGCTGCTGCGGACGAGCGCGCTCGCCGCGCTCGTGGCCGTGGCGCTGGGTACCGCGTCGCTCGTCGTCGTGCTGGCGCTGATGAGCGGCTACACGGGCGCCCTCCGCGACGGTGTGCTGGCCGCCAGCGGACACCTGGTCGCACTGCTGCCGCCCGGCGCGTCGGTCGAGGCGAGCGCGGCCGCCGCGGCGCGCGTTGCGCGGATCCCGGGCGTGGTTCGGGTCGGTCCGGTCGTCTACCTCCCCGGGATGCTCTTTCCGCCCAGCGGCGGCGCCGAGCTCGTGAGCGTCCGTGCGAGCGACGTCCCGCCGCCGTTCGTCGCTCTTGACGGCCGCGGCGCCTCCGGCCCGCTCACGGTCGCGATCGGACGCGGCGTCGCGCGCAAGCTCGCGGTGCGAAAGGGCGACCTGCTCTCGCTCCAGGTCGTCACCTCCGGGATGCCCCGCGGCGTGCCGGTCGTCGTCGGGCAGGTGTTCGACAGCGGTTTCGCGGAGCTCGACGAGCGCTTCGTGATGACCAGCCTCGACGGCCTCCGGCGGCGGGTGCCGGGGTTGCCGAACGGGGGCCTGGAGGTGTGGGTCGCCGATCCGGACCGCGCCGCGGCGCTGCGCGACCGCGTCGAGGAGGCGTGCGGGAACGGGGCGATCGTCACGACGTGGCAGGAGAGCAACCGCAACCTCTTCGCGGCCCTGCGCTGGCAGAAGATCTCCCTCGGCCTCGTCCTGTCGCTCGTGCTCGGGGTGGGCGCGTTCGAGGTCGCATCGGCCCTGGTCGTGCTGGTCACGGAGAAGCGGCGCGAGTTCGGCGTGCTGCTCGCGCTCGGAGCGCCCCCCCGCCTGGTGCGGCGCACGCTGTTGCTGGCGGGCGGTGTCCTGGGCGGGGCCGGGGTCGTGGCCGGTCTCGCGGGGGGGATCGCCATCGTTCTCGTGCTGACCGCGCTCGGCATCCCCCACTTCCCTCCCGATATCGCCAGCATCTACATGGTGGACACGATTCCCTTGCGGTTGCTCCCCGGCGACCTCGCCGTGGTACTCGGGCTCTCCCTGCTCGAGGTCCTCTCGGCGGCGCTCCTGCCCGCTGCGCGGACCTCCCGGCGTGAACCGGTCGAGGTGTTGCGGTGGGTCTGAGCGACAAGGCCATCTGGGAGGTGCAGTGGCACCCCGGCGGCGGAGGCCGGTTCCGGCGCCTGGTGCTGACGCGGCGCGGGCTGCGCCGCGTGCTCGTTGGGCTGGGGCTGCTCGGCATCCTCGCGCTCGGCATCGTCGGGGCGCTCCCGCTCGGCCTGAAGGGCTTCTTCACCTCGTTCACCGTCGATGCCGCCCGGAGGGAGAACCGGACGCTGAAGGCGCGCCAGGACGCGTTGCGCGAGCGCTCGCTCGCCCTCGCGGGCCGCGTGTACGTCCAGCTCCAGCGCGGCCGCCGCCTGGCGTGGGCGGTCGGGCTCCCGGAGGGGGCCTGGCGAGCGCCGTGCCCGGCGCCGCCGGTTGTCGGGGCGCCCGGCGACGCGACCGCCGCGTGGCTGTCGCGCCAGGGCGCCCGCCTGGGAGATCTTGGGGACGCGCTGGCGGGCGCGGGCGCCGGTTCGCTGCGTTGCCCGCTCGCCTCGATGCCCACCGGGCCGCCGATCAACGAGTCGCACGCGGTCGCGGTGGCGCTGTACGGGTGGCGCCTGTCGCCGTTCACGGGGAAGACGGAGGCGCACTACGGCACGACGTTGGCGGCGCCGGAGGGCGAGCCCGTGCTGGCGGCCGGCGCGGGGCGCGTGCTGTTCGCCGGCGTCGTCCGCGAGCGCGCGACCAACGACTGGACGCGCATGGGCAACGTCGTCGTGATCGACCACGGTGGCGAGGTCGTGACGGTGTTCGGTCACCTTCGTGACATCGCCGTCAAGCGCGGCCAGAGCGTGGCGCGCGGCGACCGGATCGGGACGGTGGGGCAGACCGGCTGGACGCGAGTGCCGGCCCTGTACTACGAGCTGCGCTGGCCCACCGGCGGCGGGAGCCGGCCGATCGACCCCGGCCTGGTGACGCTGTCGCTGCCCGTCGAGGACCTCGACGCCCGCCTCGTCGATCCTTCGGCCGGGCTCCCGGCCGACTACCCGGCTTTGCAGCGGCTCCCCAGCGGCGGCGCCGCGCGCCCGATGCGGCGCCGCCCGGTTCGCAACGATCCAGGGCGCAGCGGCCGCGCCCCGCGATGAGTCTCTTCGCCGGCGTCGTGTGTGTCGCCGGCGTCGTGTTGCCGCTCTTCCGGCGCGGTGATAGGCTTCACAAGCGGCGCGGCCGCGCCGGGAGGCCTGGATGCCCGAGACACGCCTGAAGCGGACACCCCTGTACGAATGCCACCTTGAGGCGAAGGCACGCATCGTGCCGTTCGCCGGATACGAGATGCCGGTGCAGTACGCGGGGGTCCTCGAAGAGCACCGCGCCGTGCGCACCGCCGTCGGACTGTTCGACGTGTCGCACATGGGCGAGATCGAGGTGACGGGGCGGCGGGCGCTGGACTTCGTGCAGTACGTGACGTGCAACGATGCTTCCAAGCTCACGGTGGGGCGGGCGCAGTACGCCGGCCTGATGACGCCCCGGGGCACGTTCGTGGACGACCTGCTCGTCCACAAGATGGCGGACGACCGGTACTTCCTGGTCGTCAACGCGGCCAACAAGGACAAGGACCACGCCTACCTGTGCGCCCAGTGCGCCGGCTTCGACGCGGTCGACGTGCGGGACCGGTCCGACGAGTACGCGCAGATCGCGGTGCAGGGTCCGAAGGCGCTGCCGACGCTGCAGGCGCTCACCGCGGTCGAGCTCGGCGAGATCAAGTACTACCGCTTCGTCGAGGGGACGGTGGACGGTGCTCCCGCGATCATCGCCCGCACGGGGTACACCGGCGAAGACGGCTTCGAGGTCTACGTGGCGCCCGAGCATGCGCCGCGCCTGTGGCGGGCGCTGCTCGCCGCCGGACGCGAGTTCGGCATCGTCCCGGCCGGCCTCGGCGCCCGCGACACGCTCCGGTTCGAGGCGTGCATGCCTCTGTACGGGAACGATATCGACGATACGACCACGCCGTACGAGGCGGGTCTCGGCTGGATCGTCAAGCTCGA
>NCBR01000158.1 GCA_002279285.1 Acidobacteria bacterium 37-71-11 | reverse complement strand
GAGCATCCGGTTCCCTCCGTGGCGCGCGATTGTAGCGCGGGGTAGATCCGAGGCCCGCTCGCGCGTGCTTCCGCGCCGGTGTGTCGGAGTGTGATCCCGCTCACATCGACATGGGAGCGAGGGGAGGATGCTGCAGCGGTGAGTCTTGCGCAAGCAACGGGAAGTCCGGCGGCCGGCCGCGAACTGCTCGTGGTCGGCTGCGATGGGGCGACACGCGACCGCGTCCGCGCGGGCGTGGCGGCGGCCGGCCACCGGGTGACGGACGCGGATGACGCCGCGGCGGCGTTCCGCATCGCCGCGGGGCGGCACTTCGACGCGTTGCTCGTCTCCCACCCGCTCGCCGGTGTCCCGACGCGCGGCTTCCTGAAGGCGGTTCGCGATCCCGACTCTCCCTGCCACAGCTCGGGGCTGGTGCTCGTGGCCGAGGAGCCGGCGCGGCGGGAGGCCGAGGCCTACCTCGGGCGGGGCGCCAACCGGGTGATCGCGGCGGAACGGGTCGAGCAGGCGGTCGCGGAGGTCCTGCGCCCGCTGCTGCGGGTCCCGGCGCGGGCGGCGCTGCGCCTGCCGGTGCGGCTGCAGGTGCTCGGCGGCGGGCTGCAGCGCCGGGTGGTGTGCGAGAGCGTGAACCTTTCCCGGCACGGCGCGCTGCTGCGCGCGCCCCACAGCCTGATCGAGGGCACCGAGTTGCGCTTCGAGCTGTTCCTCCCGGAGGCCCCCCTGCCAGTATGCGGTGAGGCCGTCGTGGTGCGCCGCACGGCGCAGGGGCGGGAGCCGTACCCGGGGATCGGGGTCCAGTTCATCGCGTTTGCGCTCGGCGCCGAGGACGCGATCAAGGCGCGCGTCGATGCGTACCGTAGCGGCCGCCTCCGGCCGGTGAACTAGGCGCGTTTCGATCCCCACGTTCCCGCTCGGCCTGCGGGAATGGCCGTGAGGGCCGGCAAGCTTGGAAATCGTGTGGCCCCGCCGACCGTGCCCGCGTTCGGGTATAACGTGGAGGCAGGGGAAGGAGACTCGATGACGACCACTCACCGGCTGTCGGCGTTCGCCTCGGTTGCGGTCCTCCTTGTCGCAGCACGGCTCCTCGCGCAGCCTCCCGTCGAGGACGCGGCCCGCCGCCGCATCGCATTGGAGAAGCTCGCCGTCGTCGGCAGCGTCCTGTACATCGGGGCGCACCCGGACGACGAGAACACCGCGATGCTCGCCTGGCTGGCGCAGGGGCGGAAGGTGCGCACCGCGTACCTCTCGCTCACCCGCGGCGACGGCGGCCAGAACCTGATCGGGACCGAGCAGGGGGACCTGCTCGGGGTCGTCCGCACCGAGGAGCTGCTGGCGGCGCGGCAGATCGACGGGGCCGAGCAGTTCTTCACCCGCGCGATCGACTTCGGTTTCTCGAAGAACCCCGAGGAAACGCTCCGCTTCTGGGGGCACGACGCGGTGCTCTCCGACATGGTCTGGGTGATCCGCTCGTTCCGACCCGACGTGATCATCACGCGGTTCCCTCCCCACGCCTCGGGCGGGCACGGTCATCACACCGCGTCGGCGATCCTCGCCTCCGAGGCGTTCACCGCCGCGGCCGACCCGGCCAAGTTCCCGGAACAACTCAAGTACGTGACGCCGTGGCAGGCGAAGCGCCTGATGTGGAACGCCTGGCGGCGGCCGGGGGAGAGCGCCCCGGCGGGGGGGCCGCCGGAGTTGACCGTGGACCTCGGGGCGTACGACCCGGTGCTCGGGGAGTCGTACACCGAGATCGCGGCCGCCTCGCGGAGCATGCACAAGAGCCAGGGGTTCGGCTCGACGCCGCGGCGCGGGCCGATGCCGAACATCCTGCAGTTCGTGGCCGGCGACCCGCCCAAGAACGACCTGTTCGACGGCGTCGACCTGACGTGGAACCGGATCCCCGGCGGCCGCGCGGTCGGCGCCATCCTGGCGCGGACGATCGCGGCGTACCGCGACACCGACCCCGCGGCCTCGGTCCCCGCGCTGCTGCAGGCGCTCGCCGCGCTCGACCGGCTCGCGCCCGACCCGTGGATCCCCTTGAAGAGGAAGGAGCTGCTCGACGAGATCGCCTCGTGTAGCGGGGTGTGGCTGGAGGCGATGTCGGCCACCTCCACGGTCACGCCGGGCGGCTCGGCCGAGGTCACGGCCGTCGCCTTGGACCGCAGCCGGGTCCCGATCTCGCTGGTGAGCGTCCAACTCTCGGGTGGCGGCGTGATCGGGCCGGTCCGGCCGCTGGAGCCGAACGTGCCGGAGACGAGGGTGATCGCCGTGAAGGTGCCGGCCGACGCGCCGTACACCCAGCCGTACTGGCTGGTTCGCCCGCACGGGATCGGCCTGTTCGACGTGCGCGACCAGACGCTGATCGGGCGGCCGAAGAACCCGCCGGCGATGACGGCCTCCTTCGTGCTCCGTATCGGCGGGCAGGACCTCACCTACACGGTGCCGGTGCAGCACCGCTGGACCGATCCGGTCGAAGGCGAGCGCATCCGCGACCTTGCGATCGTCCCGCCGGTGACGGTGAACTTCGCGGCGCCGGTGCTCGTGGTCCCGGATTCGAAGCCCCGAGCGGTGCGCGCCGTCGCGCGCGCCAACGAGGCGGGAGTCACCGCCACAGTGCGGCTGGCGGTACCAGCCGGTTGGAGCGTCGTTCCCGAGAGCGTGCCGCTCGAGTTCAAGGCCCGCGGCGAGGAGCGCGCCGTACGCTTCACACTTACGCCGCCCGCGGGTGGGAGCACCGGCGAGCTGGTCGCGTTGCTCGTCACCGATCACGAGGAACCCGCACACTCGCTGGTCGAGATCTCGCATCCGTACATCCCGCTGCAGACGCTGTTGCCGCCCGCCCAGGTCAAGCTCGTGCGCGTCAACATTGCGCCGCCGGTCAAGCGGGTCGGCTACGTGATGGGCCCCGGCGACGAGGTCCCCGAGATCCTGCGCCAGCTCGGCATCCAGGTGTCGCTGCTCTCCGACGACGACCTCGAGGGTGCCGACTTCACGCGCTTCGACACGATCGTAGTGGGCGTGCGCGCCTACAACACGAGGCCCGCCCTGGCGGAGGCCGAGGAAAGGCTGCTCGCGTATGTCAAGGACGGCGGGACGCTCGTCGTGCAGTACAACAACGACCGCGGCCTGGTGACCGACCGGATCGGGCCGTACCCGATCAAGCTCTCACGCGAGCGCGTCACCGACGAGACCGCGCCGGTGACGGTGCTGGCGCCGGACAGCCCGCTGCTGACCACGCCGAACCGGATCACGGCGGCGGACTTCGACGGCTGGGTGCAGGAGCGCGGGCTGTACTTCCCCACGAGCTGGGACGCTCGCTACCAGGCGCCGCTGGCGATGGCGGACCCGGGAGAGAAACCGCTCGATGGGTCGCTGCTGTTCGCGCGCTACGGAAAGGGGAGCTACGTCGACACCGGTCTCGCGTTCTTCCGCCAGCTGCCGGCCGGAGTGCCGGGGGCGATCCGCCTGTTCGCGAACCTCCTCGCCGGAGGCCGCCCGCATGCCTGACCCCGTCGTCCCGGACTCCGTCTCCTCGGACCACGGACCGGCACGCTCCTGGCGCTGATCGCGCTGTTCGCCCTGTTCACGAGGGCGTTCGAGTGAGCCAGCTCGACTGGGCCGTGCTCGCCGCGGCGCTCGCCGCGATGGTGGGGTACGGCATCTGGAAGGGCGGGCGAAGCCGCGACACACAGGGGTACCTGCTCGCCGGCCGGGAGATGCGCTGGGGCACCGTGGCGCTCTCGATCATGGCGACGCAGGCCTCGGCGATCACGTTCCTGTCCACGCCGGGGCAGGCGTACGCCGACGGCATGCGCTTCGTGCAGTTCTACCTCGGGCTGCCGATCGCGATGATCGTGCTGTCGGCGACCGCCGTGCCGATCTACCACCGCCTCAAGGTCTACACCGCGTACGAATATCTCGAGGGCCGCTTCGACCTGAAGACGCGGGCGCTGACCGCCTTCCTGTTCCTGATCCAGCGCGGCCTCGCGGCCGGCCTGACGATCTTCGCGCCCTCGCTGATTCTCTCCGTGATCCTGGGGTGGGACGTCCGCGTGACCGTGCTGGTCATCGGAGCGCTCGTGGTGATCTACACGACTTCCGGCGGCGCGCGGGCCGTGAGCCGGACGCAGACGCTGCAGGCGGCGATCATCCTCGCGGGCATGGCCGCGGCGTTCGTGGTCCTCCTCGCGTCGCTCCCGGCCGGCGTCTCGTTCCTCGACGCCCTGCGCGTCGCCGGCAAGGCCGGGCGCCTGCGCGCGATCGACCCGTCGTTCTCGCTGACCGACCGCTACACGCTGTGGTCCGGTCTGATCGGCGGCGCGTTCCTGGCGCTGTCGTACTTCGGCACCGACCAGTCGCAGGTGCAGCGCTACCTCGCCGGCCGCTCGGTGGCCGCGAGCCGGCTCGGCCTGCTCTTCAACGGCATGGCCAAGGTCCCGATGCAGTTCGGGATCTTGTTCATCGGCGCGAGCCTGTTCGCCTTCTACCAGTTCGAGGCGCCGCCGGTGTTCTTCAACCCGGTGGAGGTCGCCAAGGTCCGCTCGTCGCCGGAGGCGCCGCGGTTTGCCGAGCTGGAAGCGCGTTACCGCGAGGCGAGGTCCGCCCAGGAGATGCGGGCCCGAGAGCTGGCCGCCGCGCTGCGTGGCAGCGAGAGGCCGCGGCAGCGGGACGCGACGGCCGCGTACCGGGCGGCCAGTGCGGCTTCCGACAAGGTGCGCGCCGAGGCGATCAAGGTGATGCGCACGGCTGACCCCGGCGCCGACCCCAGCGACACCAACTACGTCTTCCTTTCCTTCGTCGTGCGCCACCTACCGGCGGGCCTCATCGGCCTCGTGCTCGCGATGGTGTTCGCCGCCTCGATGTCGGCGTCCTCGGCGGAGTTGAGCGCGCTGGCCTCGACCACGGTCGTGGACGTCTACCGGCGCTTGCTGAACCCCGGGGCGGGGGAGCGGCACTACGTCCTGGTGTCGCGCCTGGCAACCGTGGGGTGGGGCGCGTTCGCGGTGCTGTTCGCCGAGTACGCGAGCCGGCTCGGCTCGCTGATCGAGGCGGTCAACATCCTCGGCTCGCTGTTCTACGGCACGATCCTCGGCGTCTTCCTCGCCGGGTTCTACGTCAAGCGCGTCTCCGGCTCCGCGGTGTTCGCCGCGGCGATCGCCGCCGAGGCGCTGGTGCTCGCGTGCTTCGCGTTCACGCCGATTTCGTTCCTCTGGTACAACGTCGTGGGTTGCGTCGCCGTCCTCGGCCTCGCCCTCGCGTTCGAGGCGGTACGGCGGGCGAGTGGAGGGTTGACCGTTGAAGAAGTGAAGAGTTAGGGAGAAAGTAAGAAGGAAGAAGGAAAGGAGGCCGGACCCCGGTCTTTACCGGTTACCGGCCACGCATTTGTCTGCTCGATCCACGACCCACGATCCACGACCCACGTCGTCGCTTCTCCGGACCACTGACCACGTCTCTTCTATTGCGGCTATTTCTCCCACTCCTTGATCAGGTTGTCCACCATCGCGGTGTCGGCCTTGGGGTCGGCGGCCTTGCCGACGGCGATCGCCTTCTTGGCGAGCGCGATCGCCTCGGCCTTCTTGCCGTCGAGGGCAAGGAGGCGGGCCTGGCCGGCGAGGTTGTACATCGTTTCCTTCACCGCGACGGACTTGGCGAGCCACGTCCTCGCCTCGGGCAGGTTGACGTTGTTGTCGAGGCAGAACGTGGCGGCGCGGTAGCTCGTCCGCCAGTCGTCGGGCTTGGCTTCGGCGATCGCCTTGCGCGCCTCGGCGAGCACCTTGTCCACGGTGTCCACCTTGAACGTGAACGGGACCGCGAGCTTGTCCCAGACCATGGCCACGGTCGCCGACTCGGTGGAGACCGCGGGGAAGCAGAAGGTGAGCAGCTCGTGGAAAGGCATCTCGTGCGGCTTGACCTTGATGCGCAGGGCGTCGTCGGCCTGCTTGTACTGGTAGGCTCCCCACTGCTTGGCTGTCTTGTTGAAGATCACCGTCCACTCGTCCTTGCCGGGGATCGTGAACAAGCCGTAGGTGCCGGCCGGCAGCTTCGTGCCGTCGATCGTGACATCGTCCGCGAAGGTGATCGTTGTGGCCTCGTTGGCGCCGGTGCGCCAGACCTGGTTGTAGGGGACGAGGCCCCCCCAGATCACCCGCCCCTTCACACCGGGGCGGCAGTAGGTAACCGTCACGTCGGTGAGGCCGACCGTCTGCGAGACGGTTGCCTTGGGGCTCGGGCGCGGCAGGTCGAGTTGCGCGAGAGCGGGGGCGGCCGCCACCAGTGTCGCGGCGGCGAGCGGGACCGCGATGGCGAGAAGGCGAGATTTACTCATCGTTGTCCTCCTTTGGATGTAAGGTTAAGACGGAGTCGCAGGTACGTCAACCGGCCGGGGCCTCGTGGAGGTGGCGGCCGATGAACTCCTCGATCGCACGGCGCTCGATGTCGGAGGTTTCGACGAACTCGACGCCGAGTTGGCTCCTGTGGCTGCCGTCGGCGCTGCTGAGCTCGCGCACGTGGGCGACGCGCCCCCGGCTGCGGAACGTGTGGCCGTTCATGTTTACCTCGACCTCGATCATGGTGCCGAGCGGCGGCGACGCCTCGGTCTCGACCAGCAGCCCGACGGTGCTAATCGTCTTGACGACGAAGTGGTAGTCCGACCGGACACTGACCGGTTCCGCCACGTTGACCTTGAAGCGGCCGGAAATCCTCTTCTCCACGGCGATAACGGCCGTCGCCCCCAGCATCCGCGCCAGCTCGGCGGCCTGGTCGGTGAGCGCCTCCTGGAAGCAGATCCCGGCTTCGTAGACGGTCCTGGTGTCGCCGGCCTCGCTGCGGCGCAGGCCGCGCAGGTGACACCAGACCACCGATCCGGGCAGGCGGAGGCTGTAGTCGTTGCCGTGCTTCAGAGTCAGCGAGTAGGTGCGCCCGACCTTCATCTGGGCGTCGGTCTCGACCGCCATCCCGGTTAGGCTCATGTTCAGGATCTTGGCGTCGGCCGAGAGGTGCAGCGTGCCCTTGACGTCCTGCACCGGATGCCGCGGGCTGCGACGCCGCTCTCTCCCGGGGTCGGCTGGACTCACCATCGTGGGAAGATCATACCAAATTGGGGCGCAGCTCGCCTCGCGACACGACAGCCGCGCAAGCCGGCCCGATGGCAGCGGGTCAGTTGACGGGGCCGTCGTCGTGGCCGTCGTCGCGGCGGATGACCCGCAGTCCCCGGCGCCTGGCCAGGCGGGCGAGCCGCCGCTCGATCCGGCGTGCGCGCCACGAGAGATAGCGCCGCCGTAGGCGCTGGCGGGCAGACGAGCCGGGGAGCGTCAGCACGGTAACCCCGACCGCGGTGCAGATCCCGGCGAACCCAGCCAGGTCTTTGCTGGAGAGAAACGCCACGAACGCGAGCCCGATCTCGATCCAGAGGAACCAGCGGGCGGGCATCGGCAGGATGAAGAAGAGGAGAATGGTGGCGTTGCCATACAGCGTCGCGAACGCCGCGATGAGGATCGCCAGCAACATCCTCTGGCCTTGCATGATCTGGAAGGGAAACGGTGTGCCCGCGCCTCCGGTTGCCTCGAGCGCGAGCTGGACCGCGATTGCGCCAACGGCGGCCGCGGCGGCGGCCGTCGCCACGAGGATCCAGAAACCGCGACGGCCGAGGCGCGCGCGCACGTCCTGTCCGAACCAGAGGACGATCAGCAGCTCGAGCAGGATCCAGGGGCTCGCCGGTCCGAAGCCGACGAGCGGATAGGTGACCAGCTCCCAGAGGTAGCCGGACCCCCAGACGGCTGGCGTCAGGCGGAGCAACGCAGGCACGGCCGCGGTGGTGGTGAAGAACTGCATCGCCCAGGTGACGAACACCACGGCCAGCAGTGCGGTGATGTCTGGCGCCGGCGTGCCTCCCGGCCAGCCGCCGCCTCCGAAACTTGTCTGAGCGCGATACCTTCCGGTCGGTTGCACCCGTCCTCCCCGCCGCCCCATCTTTCCCGATCCCGCCCCGCAGCGCAACCAGTGTGAGGTGGATCACCTTTTCCGGCGGCGGAACGGGGCATTCTTTGACGAGGAAGAGGACCGATGGTCGAAGCGGGCGCCGTGACGTGGTACACCGTGTTGCCGGTGGGGCTCGACCCCGAGGCGCGGGAGAAGGTGCGTGGCGCGCTCGCGCCGCTCGAGGCGGCGGTCCTGGCCGGTGCCGACGACTGGACCGAGGCGCTCGAGCTGGCCGCAGCGGGGAGGTACGACGGCTTGCTTGTGGCCTACCCCCTTGGCGACGCCCCGATGGCCGGCTTTCTGTCCACGCTTCGCCGTCCCTCCTGCCCTTGCCGCCGCGCCGCGATCGTACTGCTGACGGAGGCGAGGCGGCGGAGCGAGGCCGAGACGTACCTGGGACGTGGCGCGAACCGCGTTGTCACCTGGGACGAAGCCCCCCTTCGCCTGCCGCATATCCTCGAAGACCTGTTCAAAGCCGCGCCCAGGGTCCAGGCGGAACTGTCGGTCCGCGTCAAACCCGTTGTCGAGGGGCCGGCGCCGTCGGTGGCGTGCCGGACGGTCAACATCTCTACCACCGGAATGTTGCTGGAACTCCACGAGGGGTACCGGCCGGGCACCGTCCTCGTGTTCGAGATGTTGCTGCCGGGCGTGCCTTTTCCGGTGCACGGGCACGCCCGGGTCGTGCGCCGGACATCGGTGCGGCGCGAACCGTTCCCCGGCGTGGGCGTGACGTTCGCCGGTTTCGACGACAACACCCAGGCCCGGCTCAACTCCTACCTCGCTCGCGCTGCGAGTTGAGCGCGCCGGGCCGGCCGCGGCTCACGCCGAGGCGGGGACCGCCGGCACCGGCTCTGCAAACGGGATGTCGATCGTGAAGCGGGTCCAGCGGCCGGGCTCGCTCTCCACCCCGATGCGGCCGTGCAGTTCGTCCACGATCTGCTTCGAGATGGCGAGTCCGAGGCCGGTACCGCCGCGCCGCTTGGTGGTGAAGAACGGGTCGAAGATGCGGTCGATGACGTCCTTCTGAATCCCGGTGCCGTTGTCTTCGATCTCGACGCGCATGTACTCGCCGGCCCGGCGCAGCCGCACCATGACGAGGTTCTCGCCGCGCGGGCGCTCCGGCAGCGCCTGCAGGGCGTTGATCAAGAGGTTCATCACAACCTGGCCGAGCTTGTTCGGCGAGCCGTTGACCGGCGGTCCCGGTTCGATCTCGACCTGGATCTGGGCCCGCTTCGACAGCTCGGCGCGGACGGCGCGTAGCGAGAGCTTGACGACGTCCTTGAGCTCGGCGGACGTCTCGTCGTCGCGCCGCCGGTGGCTGAGTTCGATCCCCGAGGTAATCTCGGCCATCTGGCCGACGGCGGTGACAGCCACACGGATCTGGTCAGCCGCGCCCCGGCCCGCCGCAACCTGCTCGCCTCTGGGAGGACGCTCGAGTTCGAGTGCC
>NCBR01000157.1 GCA_002279285.1 Acidobacteria bacterium 37-71-11 | reverse complement strand
ACGACCCACGATCCACGATCCACGTCGTTGTTTCTCCCGTGCCCGAACCCCGCACCCCGGTCTTCACTGCCACCTTGGCGCGCCGGGGTGGCGCCGCGGCGCGGCGGTGCGCCTGAGACCGAGGTGAAAGTTGGCAGGGCGATTGCTTGAGGGTGCTGGGATGGCGGATCGTGGTTCGCCCGGACAGGGTGTGCGCTCGCATGCGGTCCGCGCCCGTGCCGCCGGAGGTGAGAGGTGATCGAAGTCGAGGGACTGACGAAGCGCTTCGTCGACAAGGACGCCGTCGCCAACGTTTCCTTCTTTGTGCCCGAAGGCGAGGTGCTCGGGTTTCTGGGTCCGAACGGAGCCGGCAAGACCACCACCATGCGCATGATCACCGGTTTCCTGCCGCCGACATCCGGCAGCGTCAAGGTGGCCGGTCTGGACGTGAGCCGCGACTCGCTGGCGGTGCGCGCCCGGATCGGGTACCTGCCGGAGAACGTGGCGCTCTACCCCGAGATGCGGGTGGAGGAGTACCTGCGCTTCCGCGCCGCCGTCGAGGGCGTGGGGCGGGCCGAGATGCGCTCGCGCGTGGACGAGGCGGCCGAGCGCTGCATGATCGTGGAGGTGCGCCGCCAGGTCATCGGCACGCTCTCCAAGGGGTACCGCCAGCGCGTCGGCCTCGCCGGGGCGCTCATCCACCGCCCGCCGGTGCTGATCCTCGACGAGCCCACGGTCGGGCTCGACCCGCGCCAGATCGTCAAGATCCGCGAGCTGATCATCGAGCTCGGGCGTGAGCACACGGTGATCCTCTCGACGCACATCCTCCCCGAGGTCGAGCAGGTGTGCCGGCGGGTGCTGATCATCGACGACGGCAAGCTCGTCGCCGACGGCACGCCGGAGCAGCTGCGCGGCGGTTTCTCGGGCGCGGCGCAGCTCGCCGTGCAGCTCGAGGCGCCCGAGGCCGAGGCCCAGGCCGCGCTCGCGGCGCTCTCCGGCGCCTCCGGCGTGAAGAGCGAAGGGGGCGGGCGGTTCCGCGTCGCCGTGGAGGGCGGCGCCGACCTGCGCCGCGAGGTGTTCTCACTCGCGGTGGCGAAGGGGTGGGTGCTGCTCGAGCTGGCGCAGACGACGCCCTCGCTCGAAGACGTCTTCCTGCGCCTGACGACCCACGACGCCGCGGCGGAGGCCGAGGCGCCGGTCGCGGAGGTGGCCAATGCGTAAGCTCTTCGCGCTCGTCGAGCGCGAGTTGCTGGCGTACTTCTCCTCGCCGCTCGCCTACGTGGTGCTGACGGCGTTCCTGTTCATCAACGGCTACGTCTTCTACCTGATCGTCGCGTTCCTCAACGACCCGCGCACCCAGGCGATGGCGCCGCTCAAGCTGCTGTTCGGCGGCACGATCTTCTTCTGGCTCTACCTGCTGTTCGTGGTGCCGGTGATCACGATGCGCCTGCTCGCCGAGGAGCGCCGCACCGGCACGCTGGAGGTGCTGCTCACCTCGCCGGTGAGCGAGGGCCAGGTCGTCGCCGGCAAGTTCATCGCGGCGTTCGTGTTCTACCTGTTCCTCTGGCTGCCCACCTGGGTGTACGTCTGGATCCTCGCCAGCCACAGCCGGATCGACTTCGGGCCGGTGTGGGCCGGTTACCTCGGGATCGCAGTCCTCGGCCTGCTCTTCCTCTCGGTCGGGACATTCACCTCCGCGCTGGTGCGCAACCAGATCATCGCGGCGATCCTGGCGTTCGCGGTGCTGGTCGTCGTGTTCTCGATCGGTCTGGTCGAGAACATCGCCACCGGCGCGGCGTTGAAGGGAGCGCTCGGCTACATGAACCTGTGGAACCACATGGACGACTTCGCCCGCGGGATCGTGGACACCCGCCACCTCGTCTACAGCCTGAGCCTCACCGGGCTCTTCCTCTTCCTCGCCACCAAGGCGCTGGAAGCCAATAAGGGGAGGTGAGCGATGAGGCGCCAGAAAATCTTCGCTGCCTCGTCCGCCACCGCCGGCATCGTCCTGGCCGTGGTCCTCGTCGGCATGGTGAACTGGCTCGGGTACCGCCACTACTCGCGCGGCGACTGGACCAGCTCCAAGCTCTACACGCTCTCGGAGAAGAGCCTGAACGTCCTCAAGGGCCTCACCACGGACGTGCGCGTGGTGGTGCTGATGACGCCGTCCACGCCGCTGTTCTCCGAGACGAAGGAACTGCTCGGCCGCTACCAGGCGGCCTCGCCGAAGATCAAGGTGGAGTTCATCGACCCCGAGCGCGACCCGCTGCGCACCAAGGCGCTCGCCCAGGAGTTCGGGGTGTCCACCGCGAACACGGTGGTGTTCTCGTCCGAGGGGCGCAAGAAGTACGTCACCTCCGACCAGCTCGCCGACTACGACTACTCCGGGATGCAGACCGGGCAGGCGCCCAAGCTGAAGGGGTTCAAGGGTGAGGAGCAGTTCACCGCGGCGATCCTCGGCGTCGTGAACCCGAAGGTCCCCAAGATCTACTTCTCGACCGGCCACGGCGAGCACGACCCCGACGGCATGGACGCCGGCGGCTACTCGCAGCTGCGGGACGCGATCAAGCGCGACAACTTCGACGTGGCGAAGACGACGCTGCTCTCGGGCGCCGTCCCGGCGGACTGCGACCTCCTCGTGATCGCCGGGCCGAAGGCGCCGTTCACCGACCCCGAGAAGGCCGCGCTCAAGGCCTACCTCGACAAGGGCGGGCGCGCTCTCGTCATGCTCGACCCGGTGATCGGCGACCGCGCCCAGTCCTCGGGCCTGGAGGAGCTGCTCAAGGGGTACGGCGTGCAGGTCGACAACGACATCGTCGTCGACCCGGCGCGCAGGCTGCCGTTCTTCGACCTCTCGGCGGTGTACGTCAACGAGTTCCGCTCCCACCCGGTCGTGAACGGGATGCAGGGGCTCGCGGTGCTGTTGCCGGTGGCGCGGTCGGTGACCACGGTGAGCGCGCCGGGGGCGTCGTCCACCATCCTGCTCACCACGTCGGACAAGGGGTGGGGCGAGACCGACCTCGCGGCGATCGCGGCCGGCAAGCCGGTGGCGAAGGACGCCAAGGACATCCCGGGACCGGTGTCGCTCGGCGTCGCCGCGCAGGCGGAGAAGAACAAGGAAACCGGCTGGCGCCTGGTGGTGTTCGGCAACTCGGTGTTCGCGACCAACCAGTACCTCGCCAACGCCGGCAACTCCAACCTCGCCCTCAACGCGGTCAACTGGCTCGCGAACCAGGTGCAGGCGCTGGGCATCGCGCCGCGCTCGCCGGAGCAGGTGCAGCTCTTCCTCTCGGAGACGCAGATGAGCCACGTCCTGCTGATCTCATTGATCGGGTTGCCGGGGTGCGCGATCTTGCTCGGCGTCGCGGTGTGGTGGCGCCGGCGCCGGTAGGAGGCGGGCATGAGAACCGGGAGACTGATCCTGCTGGCGCTCGTGGTCGCTGGCCTGGGCGCGTACATCGGCTTGGTCGAGCGCCACGAGCCGACGACCGACCAGCTCAAGGAGCGGGAGGGCAAGCTCTTCGCCGGCCTCGACCAGGCCAAGGTGACGAAGGTCGTGGTGACCAACCCCCACGGCCGCTTCGAGCTCGTCAAGGACAAGGACGTCTGGTCGCTCAAGGCCCCGCTCGCCGACCAGGCCAACCAGGGGGCGGTCTCGAGCCTGCTGTTCTCGTTGACCGGTCTCAAGGCCGAGCGCACGTTCGCGGCCAAGGACGTCAAGCTCGCCGAATACGGTCTCGACAAGCCGCCGCTTGCGGTCACGGTCGAGGACGGCGGGGGCAAGAGCTACACCCTCAAGCTCGGCACCGAGCTGCCGCTCGGCAACCTGCGCGCGGCCGAGACCGGCGACGGCAACGTCTACCTCGTGAGCAAGTACGTGGCGAGCGACCTCGACAAGGACCTCGCCGCGTGGCGCTCCGACGAACTCGCGCAGATCTACTCCCCGGGCGTCGCGTCGGTGACCGTTGCCGGCCCTGACGGACAGCTCACGCTCGTGCACGCCGGCTCGCTGTGGACGATCACCGCGCCGGTGGCCGACCTCGCCGACCGCGACCGCGCCGAAGGCCTGATCACCGACATCTCGGGGGCGCGCATCAAGGAGTTCGTCGACAACGCGCCGGACCTCAAGACACTCGGCCTCGAGCCGAGCCGCTGGAGCGTGACCATCGTCAAGCGCGATGCCAAGGCCGCACCACTCGTTCTTTTGTTCGGCAACGAGCGCGATGCCAAGGACGGCAAGCAGGTCGCGTGCAAGCGCGGGGACAGGGTGTTCTGGGTCGAGGCGAAGACCGTCTCGCATCTGGGCGGGCCGTGGCAGGCGTGGCGCTCGAAGACGCTGCTCGGGTTCGACAGCTGGGGGGTGGACAAGCTCGAGATCGCATCGGGTGCCGCGACCGCCTCGCTGGAGCGCAAGGACGGCGCCTGGAAGGCCGGCGCCACCGAGGTGGACGGCGACGCGGTGAGCCGCCGCCTCACGGCGCTCGGCGGCCTCGAGGTCAAGGCGTTCGACCTGGCGAAGCCGTCCGGGGGGCCGCTCGGTCACGTCAAGCTCTCCGGCGGTGGTTTCTCCGACGACGCCACGTTCTACCCGGGGGCTGCCCCGGGCGAGGATGTCGCGATCGTGGCGGGCCGCACCGGGGGCCTTGGGGTGGACGCCGCGAACGTGGCGGCCGTGCTCGCCGATCCGGCGGCGCTCGCGAAGCCGAAGCCGACGCCGAAGCCGGCTGCGGCGCCGGCGAAGGCGCCGGCGAAGGGCAAGCCGGCGTCCGCGGCCCCGCCGGCCGCGAAGAAGTAGAACGGCGGCCGGGGCCGTCCGTCCGTCCCCCGCACGAGATGGCTCACCGGGCCTTCTCCGGTGAATGGAGCGCGCATGGAGTACCGGACGTTCGGCAGCACCGGGGTCAAGGTCAGCACCCACTGCCTGGGCACGATGATGTTCGGCGCCTGGGGGAACGACGACGTCGCCGAGTGCGTGCGGATCACGCACGCCGCGATCGATGCCGGGATCAACTTCATCGACACCGCCGACGTCTACTCGGCCGGGGGGTCGGAGGAGATCGTCGGCAAGGCGCTGGCGGGTAAGCGCGACCGGGTCGTCCTCGCGACCAAGGTGCACGGCGCGATGGGCCGGGGCGTCAACGAGAGCGGCAACTCGCGAGTGTGGATCATGCGCGAGGTCGAGGCGAGCCTGCGGCGCCTGGGTACCGACTACATCGACCTCTACCAGGTCCACCGCCCTGCGGCCGAGACCGACCTCGAGGAGACGATCGGCGCGCTGACCGACTTGCAGCGACAGGGGAAGATCCGCTACTTCGGGACGTCCACGTTCCCGGCGTGGCTGATCGCGGAGGCGCAGTGGGTCGCCGAGCGCCGCGGCCTCGCCCGGCCGCGGAGCGAGCAACCCCCGTACTCGATCCTGGTTCGCCACGCCGAGCTCGACGTCCTCCCCGCGGCGCAGCGTTACGGGATGGGGGTGCTGGTGTGGAGCCCGCTCTGCCGCGGGTGGCTCACCGGTCGCTACCGGCGCGGAGCGACCCCCGAGCCGGGCTCGCGGGCGGTGCGCAACCGCGAGTGCGGCGGCGTGTTCGCCGCGCAGTTCGACATGGAACGGCCGGCGAACCAGCGCAAGCTCGACCTCGTGGAGCCGCTGGCGACGCTCGCCGCCGCGACGGGCGTCTCGCTCCCCCACATGGCGATCGCCTTCGTGCTCAGCCACCCCGCAGTGACCTCGGCGATCATCGGGCCGCGGACGATGGCGCAGCTCGAGGACCTGCTCGCCGGCGCCGAGCTGCGGTTGGATGGCGCGACGCTCGACGCCATCGATGCGCTCGTGCCGCCGGGGACGACTGTGGACGAGAACGACCGGGGGTGGGTGCCGTGGTGGCTCGACAAAGCCGCCCG
>NCBR01000355.1 GCA_002279285.1 Acidobacteria bacterium 37-71-11 | reverse complement strand
GACGCGCCCCGCTGGCCGGAGGGGCCGGCGCCGCGCCTGGTGGTCGAGCACCTGCCGATGACGGCGACACTGGCCGGTCAGGACAAGAGCTGGCTCGCGCTCGCAAAACGCGCCGCCTCGAGGCGGCCTCCGGTGCCGGTGCTCTGGGTCGGTGGGCTCGCCGATCCGTGGCTGCGGCACGAGGCGATCGTCGCCGGAGTGGAGTTCATGCTCCCCGCGCCGGCCGGCGATGCGGGCGAGACGGCCCGCTGGTTCCGCGACGACCTGACGCTCCTCGCCGACCGGTTCCTGAGCCGGCGGGGTGAGAGCGGTGTGGGCGAGGCGGAGGCGTTCCGCGACTTCTTCCTCGCCCTCCAGGTCGATGCGGACCCGGCCGAGGTGCGCGCCTCGCTGCTCCGCTTTTCCGGCACCTTCTTCGCTCGCGGGGTGCTGCTCGAGATCCGTGACGCCGTGTTCGAGTCGGTGGGCGGCTACGGCTTCGCGTTCGCCAACCCGGTGCGCGTGTCGCGCGGCGTTGCCGTGTTGGAAGACGTCGTGATCGAGCGCCACGGCGCCCGGCTCGACACCTACCCGGAGGAAGGCAGGGGCGCGATCGCCAGAGTGCTTGCGGCTCGGGAGGGGCTGGACCGTGCCGAAGTGTTGCCGGTCCTCGCCGGGGGCGAGTGCGTGGCGCTGTTCCTCGGCGACCGGCCGCTGGTGGAGGTCGGAGGGAGCGAGGCGCTGGCGGGCGTGCTGGCACGGAGCGGATCGCTCCTGGGCCTGACCTCCGCCAGGTAGGCGAGTCCGGCGGGCGCCGCCGATAGCGGACCGTCTGCTGCGTTGCCCTTCGGCGGCTCGCATGCTCACGTAGCCTCCGGCTACGCTCCGCTGCGGCCACCTCGGGCGCCTTGCCAGGAGCCGGGTATCACACTTTGGTGCCGGTGGCCTGACCAGTGGGTACCCATATCGCTCGGCCAGCGGACCAGCGCTGCCGGACCGCGAACAAAGTGTGATAGCCGGCCCCTACCACTCTCGGCGGCGCGGCTACACGCCCCAAGCTCGGACGCCCTGCCTATCGGTGTCGTTGTTTCTAATGTGGGGCGCGCCCGCCGGGCGCGCTTCTCGTCTTCGAGGGGGGACGAGAGGCTGCGCGGCCTGCGGCCGGCGCAGCCACGCGGCGTTCCCCCGGCCACGATCCGCCGGTGTCGCTTGCGACCCGCGACCCACGACCCACGACCCACGGTTTCCGCTGGTCGGCTACAATCGGCGCGCGGAGGCGATTGATGGCTCTACCGTACGACCCGCAACAGGTCGAACCGCGATGGCAGGAGTTCTGGGCGCGCGAGGCGTTCGCGGCCGTGGACACCGCGGGCGAGAAGGACCTCTACATGCTGATGATGTTCCCGTACCCGTCGGGCGACCTGCACGTCGGGCACGGGCGCAACTACATCCTCGGCGACTGTCTTTTCCGCATGTTCCTGATGCAGGGGCGCAAGGTCCTCAACCCGATGGGGTGGGACGCGTTCGGCCTGCCCGCCGAAAACGCCGCGATCAAGCGCAACATCCACCCGCACGAATGGACGGTGGCCAACATCGGCCGCATGAAGGACCAGTTCCGGCGCTGGGGGATCCTCTACGACTGGAGCAAGGAGATCGCCTCCTGCGAGCCCGAGTACTACCGCTGGAACCAGTGGCTGTTCAACCGCATGCTCGAGAAGGGGCTGGCGTACCGCGGCAAGTCGCC
>NCBR01000156.1 GCA_002279285.1 Acidobacteria bacterium 37-71-11 | reverse complement strand
CGCGGCCCGGTGATCGTCACCACCGGGAAGCGCTTCGCCAGCGCCCGCAGCTTCTTCTCGAGCACGCGCGGGACCATGCCCGCAGTCTGGGCGTTGTGGGGCTATTTGTCAATCAGACTGACAACTGGCACCCTGCCGGGGTTGCCACGGGTCCCTGCCCGTTCCCTTCGTGCGCCCAGCGCGCGGCCACGTGGAACCGCCGCATGCCCGGCGGCCGGCCATCCTCCGAGACCGGGTCGTGCTCGACGGCCGGCCAGCGGCCGGCCGCTACATCCTGATCGGTACCGCCGATGCGGTGCCGTTGGATAATTCGGAGGCAATCTCCGAGTCTTCATGTAGAGGGTGCTCGTCGACCTCTCCCCCCATTCCGCCGCTCCAGCACCGTCGCCACCATGAGCATGGTCAGGGTGCTGGACACACTACGAGCGTTGGCTTGAAGGAGCACGGCAGCCGTCCTTCACCAGGCGTGCTTGCGCAACCGTCGAGTTCGTCGTCCTGAGGTCTACACCGATCACGCGCGGCGGTCGCACCTATGATCGGCGTTCAGCGCTCGTCCAGATCCCCCGAATTCTTCTTGCCACGGGCAGCCAGGTCAGTTGGAACGGGGCGCCCGAGCGGGCGGCGTCGAGGGGTTGCGTCACAAACTGCTGGATCACATCAACCACACCCGGAAGACCTGAGGGTTCGTTCTGAAGGTCGGAACGGACGAGTTTGGGCTCTTCGTCCCGCCGGTGAGCCAGCGCAACAAGCCTCTCTCTGACGGACCGTGGGAGGTCGAGAATCGGGCGCTTCTTCATACCATCGCCTCGAGGTACGGCCGCATCACGGTCCACACCCTGCACACCTTTGCAAAGGCCGTCAGCTCATCGACCGTCGCCTTGCGGTCGCGGAGGCAGTCCCGCAGCGCTTCCATCGCCACGTCGAGGCCGACCTTGTTGCGGTATCTGAAGCAATCCGCGACCGTCTTTGCAGGGCCGTAGATTCGGACAGCCACCCCGTCGATGCGGTGGGTTTCGATCCCCTCTCGGAATGCCTGGCCCGAAGACCACACGACTCTGAGCGGCGGGTAGTCCAGCCTCGGGCGCGCGCTGCCGCGCTCGAGCGCCAGCCACACCTGGAACGGGAGCTGCGTGCCGATCTCATGGAAGCGAAGCGCCGAGAGCAGACAGATCACGCCCCTTGGGACCCATTTCAGCACCTGCGCGAACGCAACGTTTTCCGAGAAGTCGGTGCCGTGCGCCATGTAGATTCCGCGCGCGCTGCGGACCAGAAGTCCCTTTGCGACGAGCCTCCGGGCCAGCTCCGGGTGCAGCCCCCGTGCGCTGAGGTCTTTGATGCGCAGGACCTTGAGCCTCCGGGCGAGCGCCAGGACCTTGCCTTCCGCAGGCGACAGGCCATCCATGTGTAAAAGTCTATATCATGACGAGCACTTGTCAAGCTATTTACACACACCCGCCGCCGAGCGGCAGCACCTGCGCGACGCCCTGCTCCGCTCCAGCGCCGTGGATACCATGAGCATGGTCAGGCTGCTGGACCGGCTGCGCGAGCTGACCTGAGGCACTTCACCGGCGGACTACCGGCCGGCTGCGTCGTTGCACTTGGCCGAACCAGAACCCTGCAATCAGCCGAACCTTGCTGGCCCCCAGGTTTCACACCAACTGCGTGCAGGCTTACCAAGCGGCAGTCTGGAGGAAGACTGAACGGGGCACGAGGTGTGACCGCAGCTCATAGTGCCTCAGGAAATCATGTAGGTATAGTTTGACTGCACGTATCGCTTGCGTTGTGACATTTCTGCGCCTAGACTACACCCATGGCGACTCGGAAGACGCCTGACCGCCAAGGACGATCAACCCCAAAGGGGATCCTGGCCCAGCTCGCAAGGGCCTCGCACGGTGGGCTGATCACCCCCCGGCGGGCCGCCGCTGCCCTGGGCATCTCCGGCCGCTCGGCGTCCATGCTGCTCGCGAGCCTCACGAGGCGGGGGTGGCTGGCGCGCGCCCGGCGGGGGCTCTATCTCATCCTTCCTCTCGAGGCGGGCGAACGTGGACCCCATGCGGTTGAGGATCCATGGGTGCTGGCCATCGAGCTTTACGCTCCCTGCTACATCGGAGGCTGGAGCGCCGCCGAGCATTGGGGCTTCACCGAGCAGATCTTCCGGCCCACCTTCGTCGCCACCGCCGCCGGCATCAGGACCACGAAGCAGATCGTCCTGGGCGCCGAGTTCCACCTGGTGCGTGTCCCCCTGCGCCGTGTTGAAACCGTCACTCTTGAATGGAGAGGCGCGGTCAAGGTGCCCGTTTCGGATCGCGAGACGACCATCGCGGACGCCCTGGCAAGTCCGGCCTGGGTCGGCGGTATCCGCCACCTCGGGGACCTCGTCGCAGCGTACAGGGCAAGCGCAAACTGGGACCCCGCCAAACTCACCAGATGCGTCCAGAGTCGCGGCTCCGGCGCCGCGTACAAGCGCCTCGGTCTGATCACGGAGGTTCTGTTCCCGGATGAAGCCCAACTCATCGCGACTTGCCGCAAGCATCGGACTTCCGGCAACATCAAGCTCGACCCAGCGGTCAGGACCCGCGGCAGGCTAAGCAAACGCTGGGGACTCTGGGTGAACGTCACGCTCGCTGGCCCGGGAGATCCCAAGTGATTCGCAAGCAGGATATCCTCGATCGCGCTGCCGAGTGGCAACTCCGGGTTGACGTCGTCGAGAAGGATTACGTTCTCGCATGGCTTCTTGCTGCTGTCGCCTCACACCCTGAGACCTCGAGGAACTGGGTCTTCAAGGGTGGCACGTGCCTCAAGAAGTGCCACTTCGAAACCTACCGTTTCTCGGAGGACCTTGATTTCTCCCTCACACCTCAGGCTTTCTACACCACAGGCGAGCTGAAGCACGCGCTCCTGGAAGTCGCCCTGATCGCCCATGAGCTGAGCGGCATCGAGTTCCCGCCTGACCTGGTCGCTGTACGGGAACGCACGGACAAGGCTGGCCACACAACTTTTGAGGGCAAACTGGGCTACCGAGGCCCGCTGGCGGCGCCGTTCCATCCACGCATCCTTTTCGACCTCACGCAGCATGAACCGATTCTCGCCGCCCCGGCGTCTTGCTCCGTCTTCCATCCATATCCCGACGAGCTGCCCACCGGACGGCAAGTGACGGCGTACGCCCTGGACGAGTTGTTTGCGGAGAAGCTCAGAGCCCTGATCGAGCGCACTCGTCCCCGGGATCTTTACGACGTCGTCTTCATGCTCGAGAACCACTCCGGATCGCTCAACCTCGATTTCGCCCGTGGCCTCTTCCGCGAGAAGTGCCGGGTGAAGGGTTTGGACCCGCCGGCCTCGGCCGAAATCGTTGCGGTCGTGCGGGCCGACGAGGAACTCGTCAGTGAGTGGTCCAACATGCTGGCCTACCAGCTGCCGCAGCTTCCTCCTCTGCCGCCGATGCTCGACCGACTCCCCACATTACTGGCCTGGCTCGACACTCCAGCGGCAGCGCCTGCTCCCGCTCTTACTGCTCCGGCCAGGCAGACGGGCGAGTCCGTGGTTGCGCCGGCCGGTGGTACGTACTGGGGCAACCCAGTTCCCATCGAGGTCATTCGCTTCGCGGGTGCGAACCGCCTCCTGATCCAGTTCTCGTACCACGACAGATCCCGCGTCGCCGAGCCGTACTCACTGAGGCGTGCCCAAACCGGCAACCTGCTCCTTTACGCATGGGAGCGGGGCGCGCCCAGCATCAAGGCGTTCAAGGTGAGCGAAATGTCTGGCACACGCGCGACGAACGAGCCTTTCACGCCAAGGTACAGCGTCGAACTTACCGCATCCGGTCCCCTTCAAGTCCTACCGACCTCGTCTGGGTCGGGGTTCTCGACCCGTTGGACCAGCCGTGCACGAGCTTCGACGCGCGCCTCGCGCCGCAGGCGGGGTCCTGTGTACGTCTTCCAATGCCCAAACTGTGGCCAGGAGTTTCGGCACATGACGAACCACTCCCGTCTCCGGAGACACCAAACCACCTTCGGCACCAGCTGCTCGGGAAGGCGGGGAACCCTGATCCGCACGCTGCCCTGAGGCAGCCCAAGTTCCAGAGTCCTTGGTCGCCCGACCCTCACCCCACATTTCGACCTCGAGATCGCCGAAGGCGCCGCCGCTGCCGTCGAACTCGAGCGCCTGCTGTTCCGCGGCGACGCGATGACCGACGCCGAGCGGCACCACCGGCGCGACGCCCTGCTCCGCTTTCACCGGGAACGGCAGGCTAGAGCGCGAGCTTCTTCATGGTCTCGCGCATGAACGCGGGGAGATCGGCCGGTTGCCGGGACGTGACCAGGTTGGCGTCAACAACCACCTCCCGGTCCTCATAGAGCGCGCCGGCCTCTTTCAGTTCATCAGCCACCGACTTGTAGCAGGTGGCGCGTCGCCCCTGCACGAGGCCGGCGCTGATCAAGATCTGCGGCCCGTGGCAGATCGCGGCAACCGGCTTGTTGCGGGTAAAGAAGCTCCGGGCGATCTCCAGCGCCTTCGCCTCTTTTCTCACCACCGCCGGCGCCGCGCCCCCGGGCAGGACCAAGATTCCATAGTCGTCAGGGTTGACCTCGTCAAGGGTCTTGTCCACGGCCACTTCGTAGCCGTGCTTGCCCTTGATGGCCCCGCGGCTCATGGAGGCCACGGTCACTTCGACGCCCGCCTCCTTCAGCCGGTAGTAGGGGACCAGCAGTTCGGAGTCCTCGAAGTTGTCCGCACTCATCATCAACGCTTTCATATGTCCTCCGGAACGCAAGGCAGCGTACCACGTAGCAGCGCACCGCATCTGTGCGCTCTCGCGGTTTCACGGGATTGCTTCTCCCCGCCCGCCGATGCCGCCGATTTGTACGGGCGAGCCCGTGCGCCTGATCCGAGGAACTCTCAGGACAACGACCGCCATTCCTTCACGACGGACGGTGAATCGGGATCGTTCCTCGCTCGGCTTACGTCGGCATCAGCTGCTGCACGCGTTGCGGCTCCTCGCCCAGCCACTCCGGGTTCTGGGCGGTGCCGTCGAATATGGACGTCGTCTTGAACGGCTCGAACTCGCCGCGCGCCGCCGCCTCGGCGGTTTTCGCCAGCAAGGACCGGACCTCCTCATCGCTCATCGGGCGGAACGTCCGCACGGCTTCGCACGCCTGATCCAGGATCTCCATGCGGTCGATGCCCGTGATGACCACGGAAGTGGGTAGGTTCAGCGCGTAATGCAGGCACTCGGTCGGCGTCACCGTCTTCGACTTCAGCAGGATCCCGTTCGCCATGCTCTTCATCCCGAGGACCCCGGTGTTCTGCCTCACCAGTTCCGGCACCACCTCTTTGGCAAAACTCCGATAGTGCGCATCCATGACGTTGAGCGGCATCTGGACCGCATCGAACGCGAACCCGTGATCCGCCGCCACGTGCAGCATGTGCAGATGGATCCTCGGGTCCTTGTGCCCCGTGAAACCGATGTAGCGGAGCTTCCCCGCTTTCCGGGCCTCCACGAGCGCGGCGTTGGCCCCTTCGTCATCGAAGATCCGGTGCGGGTCTTCGTACCGGAGCACCTCGTGGTGCTGGACGAGATCGATCATCTCGACCTGGAGGCGACGGAGCGATTCGTCGAGCTGCCTCGCGGCTTCCTTCTTTGATCGGCCGTCGATCTTCGTCATCAGAAAGACCCTGTCCCTGTACCCATCGCGCAGCGCCTTGCCCATGCGGATCTCGCTGGCCCCCTCGTTGTAATCCCAGCAGTTGTCCATGAAGTTGATGCCGCGGTCCACGGCGGTGCGGATGATGCGGATGCTCAACGGCTCATCCACCGCCTTCAGTCCGATGTGCCAGCCCCCGACCCCGATCGCCGAGACCTTCTCTCCCGTGCGGCCGAGCGTTCGGTACA
>NCBR01000155.1 GCA_002279285.1 Acidobacteria bacterium 37-71-11 | reverse complement strand
AGCGTGCCGAGGTGGGCCTCCTGCATGAGGCCCCGCTTGTCGCGGACGGCGCCGGTGAACGAGCCGCGCACGTGCCCGAACAGCTCGCTCTCCAGCAGCCCCTCCGGCAGGGCGCCGCAATTGACTGGGACGAAGAGCCTCCCGGCGCGCGGGGAGGCCGTGTGGATCGCCCGCGCGAGCAGCTCCTTGCCGGTTCCCGACTCGCCGGTGATCAGCACGGTGGCGTCGCTGCGCGCGACCTGCGGGATGCGCTCGAGCAGCGGCCGCATCGCGTGCGAGCGGCCGATGAAATCGAGCGGGCCGGTCAGGACCAGCTCCGACGCGGGTCGCATCATCTGCTTCGCCACCACGAGCTTGAGCTCCTCGACGTCGAACGGCTTGGAGAGGTACTCGACGGCCCCGTCGCGCAAGGCGCTCATCGCGTACGCCGGCGTGGTGTGCGCCGTCACCACGACGAAGTGGGTGTCTGGGGCGCTGGCGTGGTAGGAGCGGACGAGGTCGAGGCCGTTGCCGTCCGGGAGGAAGATGTCGCAGATGACGAGGTCGAAGGTCGTCTTGCCGAGGAGCTGCATCGCCTCGGCGTACGTCGCCGCCTCGCTGACCGAGTAGCCCTCGCCGTCGAGGACGATCCGCAGCACCTCGCGGATGTTGGGCTCGTCGTCGACGATCAGCAGCTGACCGCTCATGCGGCCTCCAGCGGGATACGAATGGTGAACGTGGTCCCCTTGCCGGCCTGGCTGTCCACCCGGATCTCGCCGCGGTGATCGCTTACGATCGAGTACACGACCGCCAGCCCGAGGCCCGTGCCCCCCTTGCGGAACGCCTTGAACGGCTGGAAGATCTCCTGGATCTGGTGGGGCTCCATGCCGATTCCCTCGTCGCACCAACGGACCACGTAGTCGTTGCCCTCGGGGGCCGCCTCCACGCGCATCGTACCACCCTGGGGCATGGCCTGAATGGCGTTGCGAGCGAGGTTGTAGAACGCTTGCCGGAGTTGCTGCGCGTCGGCGGTCACGGGTCTGTCGTGCGGCGTGATCCGCGTCTCGATCCGGTGCGTCTCGGTCACCTCCGCGGAGTTGGTGAACAGGGTCAGCGTCTCGTCCAGGACGAGGGCGATGTCGCACGGGGCGCGCTGCGGGTCCGGCGGCCGCGCAAACCCGAGGAACGACTCGATGATCTTGGACAGACGCCGGGACTCCTCGACGATGATGCGCGAGAGCTTCCGCTCGTTCGGCCCGAGACCCGGGACTTTTCCCAGCACCTGGGCCGATCCGGAGATCGAGGCGAGCGGGTTGCGGATCTCGTGCGCCATGCCGGCCGCCATCTCGCCGACGGCCTCCATCCGCTCCCTCAGGCGCTCGCGTTTTGCCGCCTCGCGCGCCTCGGTAACGTCGCGGAAGTGCACGACGAGCCCGACGAGCGTGCCGGCGGCGTCGGTCAGCGCGGTGACGGTGCACCCGATCGGCACCTCACCCCCCACGACAGCCCCATCGAGGCGGACCGGCGACCCGAGGGCGAGGCGACCGAGTACGTCCGGCCAGTGGACGCCATCCAGCGGCAGCAACGACGACAGGTGCTGGCCCTCGAACGGGCCGGTCAGGCGCAGGATGCGGTGCGCCGCGGGGTTGGCGAGCACGACGCGGCCCTCGACGTCCGCGGCCAGCACCCCCGAGTCGACCGAGCGCAGGACGTCGGCCGAGATAGCGAACAGCCGCGCGCTCGCCTCCCGCTCCCCTTGCAGGCGGTCCTCCGCCCGCTGCAGCGAGTGGGCGAGGTACGAAGTGAGCAACGCGACGACGGCGAAACCGGCGCCGGTGACCAGGATCTGGAAGGCGAGCGCCGACGGGCCGACCGGCGGGACCGTTGGGCCGAAGCGGGAGGGCTTGAGCAGGCCGAACGCGATCCCCTCCGCGAGCGCGCCGTAGAGGGCGAACGCTGCGCCCGCCACGGTGAGGGCGCCGCGCAGGCCGAACATCAGTGCCCCGACCGCCAGGACGATCAGGAAGAGGAAGGCAAACGGCGAAGCCGGCCCGCCCGTCATGTAAACGAGGGTCGCGATGATGCCGAGGTCGCCAGCCAGTTGCAGCGCGCCGTGCAGCCGAGGTGGGATCCGCAGGATCCACAGCACGATCCAGATCAGGGACAGGGCATAGGTCAAGCCCGCCACACGGGCGAGCGGCGCGATCGGCAAGATCTCGTCGGTGGTGGTCTGCACCAGCAGGGCGCCGACCAGCAACGCCGACATCGCGACGAGGCGCAGGCCGAGCAGCCACTTTGCCACCCGTTCGGTGGGGAGCGCCGATGTTTCCAGACCACTCGATGCGGTGGCCCGGCGGGGTGCGCCGCCGGTCATCCGATCTTCGAAATCATCGAGAACATCGGCAGGTACATCGAGATGACGACCCCGCCGACGACGATGCCGAGGAAGAGGATCATGATCGGCTCGATGAGCTTCATCATCCCGGCGACGGCGATGTCGACCTCCTCCTCGTAGAACTCGGCGATCTTGGCCAGCATCGTGTCCATCGCCCCGGTGGCCTCGCCCACGGAGATCATCTGGACCACCATCGGCGGGAACTGGTTGGTGGCCTTGAGCGGGTCGGCCATGTTCTTGCCCTCCTCGACCTGCTTGCGCACCTCGAGAATCGCCAGCTCGATGACCGCGTTGCCTGAGGTCCGCGCCGTGATGTCAAGCGCCTCGAGCACAGGCACGCCCGCTGAGAGCAGCGTACCCAGGGTGCGGCAGAAACGCGCCACCGCGATCTTGCGCAGGACCGAACCGAGGATCGGCGACTTCAGGAGCAACCTGTCGACCACGAGCTTGCCCTGCTCGGTCGCGTAGTACCGCTTCAGGGCGAAGATGCTGCCGAAGACGATACCCACGATCAGCCACCAGAAGCGGCCCACGAACTTGGACATCGCGACCACGACCCTGGTCGGCAGCGGCAGCTCCGCGCCCAGAGAGACGAACAGAGACCCGAACACGGGGATGACCTTCCAGAGGATGATGTAGACGACGAGGCCCGCGATCGACAGCACCGCGATCGGGTAGATCATTGCCGATTTGACCTGGGCCTTCAGGCGCGCATTCTTCTCGATGTAGGTCGCCAGGCGCTGCAGGATCGTGTCGAGGATGCCGCCCGCCTCGCCCGCCGCCACCATGTTTACGAACAGGTCGTCGAACGCCTGCGGGTGTTTCTTCATCGCGTTGGCGAGCGAGGAGCCCGACTCCACATCCTCGCGCACCTGCAGGAGAATGCGCTGGAAGGTCTTGTGGTCCTGCTGCTCACCGAGGATCTGCAGACACTGCACCAACGGCAGGCCGGCGTCGATCATGACCGAGAACTGGCGCGTGAAGACCGCCAGCGTCTTCTCGTCCACGCCACCGCGCAGTTTGGGGAGCGCGATCTCCTTCCCCTTCTCCTTGACGGTGATGGGAACGATCTGCTGGCGCCGCAGCACGGCCAGCACGGCATCCTTGCTGTCCGCCACCAGAACGCCGCCCTGGGGGCGGCCGGCGCGGTCACGGCCCTTCCATTCGAAACTCGGCATGGCCTAGCCCCTTCCATGCACCCGCGGCGCCGCCCCTGGCTGCACCACGCCGGTGCCACGGTTGATCATGTCCTGCAGCTCCTCAGGGTTGGAGCTGTACGAAAGAGCGGTCTGAAGCGTGATCATGCGCCGCTGGTACAGCGTTGCCAGCGACTGGTTGAACGTCTGCATCCCGTGCTTGATCTGGCCGGTCTGCATCGTCGAGTAGATCTGGTGGACCTTGTCCTCGCGGATCAGGTTGCGCACCGCGGCGTTGGGGATCAGCACCTCGCAACAGAGGACGCGGCCCTTGCCGGCGGCCCGCGGCAGCAGCGCCTGGCAGATAATCCCCTCGAGCACGAACGAGAGCTGGGCGCGCACCTGCGCCTGCTGGTGCTCGGGGAAGACGTCGATGATGCGGTTGATCGTCTGCGGCGCCGAGTTCGTGTGCAGCGTCGCGAATGTGAGGTGGCCGGTCTCCGCGATCTGCAGCGCCGATTCGATCGTCTCCAGGTCGCGCATCTCGCCGATCAGGACGACGTCCGGGTCCTCCCGCAGCGCTGAGCGCAGAGCGTTCGGGTAGGACTGGGTGTCGGCGTGCAGCTCGCGCTGGTTCACCATCGCCTTCTTATGGGTGTGCAGGTACTCGATCGGGTCCTCGATGGTGACGATGTGGAGAGCGCTCTCGGCGTTGACCTTGTCGAGCATGGCGGCGAGCGACGTGGACTTGCCGCACCCGGTTGGCCCGGTCACGAGCACGAGCCCGCGCGGCTTCTCGCACAGCGCCTCGACGACGGCAGGCAGTCCGAGGTCCCTGAAACCCAGGATCTCATACGGGATCCGCCGGAACGCTCCGGCGATCGCCCCGCGCTGGAAGAAGATGTTGGCCCGGAACCGAGCCAGCCCCTTGATCCCGAAGGAGAGGTCGAGTTCGAACGTCTCCTCGAGCCGGTGCTTCTGCGCGTCGGTGAGAACCGAGTACGCGAGGCGCTTGGTCTCCGACGCGGTAAGCGGCGGCAGCGGCAAGCGGTCGAGGATCCCGTCCACCCGGATCACCGGCGGCGTATTGGTCGTAATGTGCAGGTCGGTGGCGCCCCGCTCGACCATGGTCTTGAGAAGCTCGTGCAGCGTGATCGGCATGACTCCCCCTGCCTCTAGAGTACCGTCTCCCGCACCACCTCGTCGATGGTCGTGAGTCCCTCGCGGATCTTCTGCAGGCCCGATTGCCGGAGCGTGATCATCCCCTCTTCGATCGCCTTGCGGCGCAACTCGACGGCGGTCGCACCGGATAGGATGAGTTCGCGCATGTCTTCGGTGATGTCCATCACCTCGAAGAGGCCGAGACGCCCCTTGTACCCGGAGTTGGTGCACTTGTCGCAGCCGCGCCCCTTCACGAGCTTAAGGCTGTGCGCCTCGCTCTCGGGAAACCCCACCGAGAGCAGCGCCTGGATCGGGGTTTCGATCTCCTCTTTGCAGCTCTGGCACACCTTCCGGATCAGCCGCTGGGCCGCGATCACGTTGACGGAGGTGGCGACGAGGAACGGCTCGATCCCCATGTTCATCAGGCGCGAGATGGTGGCCGGGGCGTCGTTCGTGTGCAGGGTGGAGAGCACGAGGTGGCCCGTGAGCGCCGCCTTGATCGCGATCTCGGCGGTCTCGAAGTCGCGGATCTCGCCGACCAAGATGATGTTCGGGTCCTGCCGCAGGAACGAGCGCAGGGCTGCGGCGAAATTGAGGCCGATCGAGTCCTTCATCTGCACCTGGTTGACGCCGGGAAGCTGAAACTCGACCGGGTCCTCCGCCGTGATGATGTTGGTCTCCGGGACGTTGACGCGCTGGAGGGCGGAGTACAGGGTGTTGGTCTTCCCTGAGCCGGTCGGGCCGGTCACGAGGATCATCCCGTACGGCTTGAGGATGTTATCCTCGAACTTCTTCAGGGAGGACTTCTCGAACCCGAGCTTGGTCATGTCCAGGCGCAGGTTCTCCTTGTCGAGCAGCCGCATCACGATCTTCTCGCCGTGCAGGGTCGGCAACACCGAGACGCGGAAGTCGAGTTCGCGCATGCGCCCCTCGATCTTGGCCTTGAGCTTGATGCGGCCGTCCTGGGGCAGCCGCTTCTCGGCGATGTCGAGCTTGGCGAGCACCTTGATGCGCGACGTGATGGCGTCCTTGAGGCGCTGCGGCGGGTTCATGACCTCGCGCAGGAGACCGTCGATGCGGTAGCGGACGCGGAAGCTCTTCTCGTACGGCTCGACGTGGATGTCCGAGGCCCCCCTCTTGATCGCATCGGTGAGCATGATGTTCACAAGACGGACAACCGGGGCTTCCTGGGACTCCTCGGCGAGCTTGGCGACGTCGAGTTCTTCCTCCTCCTCCATCAGCTCG
>NCBR01000354.1 GCA_002279285.1 Acidobacteria bacterium 37-71-11 | reverse complement strand
CCACCGGCCCGCCTGCGGGCGGGTCCTGCCGCAGCACGGTCCCGGCGGCGATGCCCGGGTAGGCGACCGGCTGCACCGTCGCGAGCTGGAACCCGAGGGCGCGGATGACGCGCGTGGCGTCGGGCTCGGCCGCGCCCACGAACTCGGGCATGACGTAGCGTCTTGCGCGCGGTGTGCGGTTGACGAGCAAGGTCACGCCCGACTGCGGCGCCACCAGCGTCCCGGGCGCCGGCATCTGCGCCAGGACCACGACCGCATCGGCCTCGCCTTCGACCGCGCAGCTCCGTTCGAGGGTGAGGTGCTCGCTCTCCAGCTCCGCCTCCGCCAGGGACACCGGCAGCCCGGTGAGGTCGCCGAGCTTCTGCACCGCCTTCCCGAGCGACGGGTAGAGCAGCACCGTGCCGCCGCGCTTGGCCTGGAAGCCCGCCGGCGGCCGCTGCGAGGAGATCCGCCCGGAGGGAACGCGGGGATCGAAGATCCCTTCCTGGATGCGCGCCGCAAGGCCGCTGCCCTGGATCAAGGCGCTGGCGCGCGAGGCGTCCATCCCGACGACGTCGGGGACGCGCGTCGCGGACGAGCGCAGGCTGACCAGGAGCACCATCCAGACGGCGAATCCACAGCCGACGAACAGGCCGACGCCTGCCAGCAGCCAGCGCAGCAAACGGCTAACCCCCATCGCGCGGTGAGGGTAGCATAACCATGTCATGCCGCGCCTTGGAGCGCATCTGTCCGCCGCCGGCGGGACCTGGCGCGCCGTCAAGGCCGCAAAGGCGGCCGGCTGCGAGACGCTGCAGCTCTTCCTGCGGCCGCCGACGCGCTGGGCGGCGCCTGCGGTGGCCGATGCCGAGCCGGCCCTCTTCCGGACAGCGATGGCCGCCGCCGGCCTGGGCGGGCTCTGCTTCGCGCACGCGCCGTACCTGCTCAACCCCGCGAGCGAGGACCGCCTCCTGCGCGAGCGGTCGGTGGCCGTCCTCGTCGAGGAGCTGCAGCGCGCCGGCGCGCTCGGCCTGGCCGGCGTGGTGCTGCACCCCGGATCCGCCGGGACCGGCGACCGCGGCGAGGCGGAGGCGCGCTGCCGCGCCGCGATCGCCGAGGCGGTCGGTCGGGCGGGGGCGGGCGCGGCGATGCTCCTGCTCGAGGGCACGGCGGGGGCGGGCGGCCAGCTCGGGCGCGGGCCGGCGGAATTGGCCCGCCTCGTCGGGGCGGCCGGCCGCAACCGTGTCGGCGTCTGCCTGGACACCGCTCACCTCTGGGGCGCCGGCTACGACCTGCTGCACGACGGGTGGGAGCGCGCGCTTGCGGAAGTCGCCGAACACTGGGGCATCGAGGTGCCGCACCTGCTGCACGGCAACGACACCACGGTCGAGCTCGGCTCGCGGCGCGACCGTCACGCTTCGCCCGGGGACGGCAGGCTCGGCGAGCGCTTCTTCCGCAGGCTGCTCGCCGACGTCCGCTGCGCCTCTTTGCCGATCGTCCTCGAGATCCCTCCGGGCGAGGGCAACGCCCTCGTGCGCCGAGCGCTCGCCCGCCTCCGGCGGTGGCAGAAGAAGGCGTGACTCGCCCGTTGCGGCTCGCCCCGCCGCGGGGGTCTTCCTTTTCACTCCGTGAGCCAGTCCCTTCTTTCTTCCCCGGGGCTACGGCGTCTCGCTCTGGCCTTCTTTCCACTGCGTGAGGCCTGTTTTGTTTTGCCCCGCGGGCTGCGGCCGTGGTCGCTCGGGCGGCGCATCGAGCGCCGCCCTCC
>NCBR01000154.1 GCA_002279285.1 Acidobacteria bacterium 37-71-11 | reverse complement strand
AGAACAGCGAGGGGCCCCGGCGCGGATCGCCCTGTCCGGTCGCGGGCACAGGAGCATGCGGGCTCGGGCGCGGGGGCGCCCGGGCCCGCATCCGGCCACTCGCGGGACCGGCAAGAAAGGCTCCACGCAGTGGAAGAGAGCGCAAATGAGCCCGTGCGACTGGCCGAAGGCCACGGGGCAAAGAGGGAAGGCCTCACGCAGTGACGGCGTCGGCTACCGGACGGCGCCGCATCGGCTAGACTGCGGCGATGACCTCGCCGCTGCGCACCGTGCGCGACGACCTCGGCTACCTCGGCATTCGCGCGCTGCTCGGCGGCTCGCGGGCAGTGCCGCTGGCGGCGTTGCGGGCGGTGGGCCGCGGGACGGCCCGCGCCGCGCTCGCGTTCCCGGGCCGGGATCGCGGCCGCGCCCGCCAGCACATCGCGATGGCGTTTCCCAACCGCCCCGAGGCGTGGCGCCAGGCGCTGCTCGGCGCGTGCGCAGGGCACCTCGGCGCCGTCCTCGGCGAGGTGGCCTGGCTGTGGTCGGCACCGCCGGCGGCGATCCTTGCCCGCACCGAGTTCGTCGGGCTCGAGCACCTGACCGGTGCGCTCGACGCGGAGCGTGGGGCGCTCCTCGTCACCGGCCACTGCGGCAACTGGGAGTGGCTCAACCTCGGTCTGGGAGCGTCGGACGTCCCCATGACCGTCGCCGCCCGCCAGGTCTACGACCCGCGCCTCGACGAGGTCGCCCGCCGCCTGCGTGGCCGCTTCGGCGGCGAGACGGCGCTGCGCGGGAAGGGGGCCGGCGCGAAGCTCCTGCACGCTCTCCGCCACGGCCGCGTGATCGGCCTGCTGATCGACCAGGACATCGAGGCGCCCGGGGCCTTCGTCGAGTTCTTCGGGCGGCCGGCGTGGACGCCCACCGGCGCCGCGCTGCTCGCGGTGCGCAGTCAGTGCCCGGTGGTGACGGGGTTCGCGGTCCGGGGCCTCGATGGGACGATGCGTCTGGAGTTCGACCCGCCGGTCGCGCCGCCGGCGGGGGAAGACCTGGATGCCGATGTCGCCCGGCTCACGGCGGCGCTGACCGCGCGCATCGAACGCCAGGTGCGCACCCACCCCGAGCAGTGGGTGTGGATGCACAAACGCTGGCGGCACCAGCCCGGCGAGGGCGAGACCGTGTGGCGGGATGCGTCGTCGGCGCCGGTGGCGGGCACATCCCCGGCCGGCGGCCGCCTGGGCTAAGCTAAGATGGCGCATTGTGTGCGGGAACGGGGCTGAGCTCGCACGGCTCCCGGTTCGCGCATGGGGAGGTCGCATGAAGGGCATCCTGCTGGGGTGCGGGGTCGTCGTGGTCGCCGCCGCGCTGGTCATCGGGCTGGCGGTCGCCGGCAGCTACAACAGCCTCGTCAAGCTGGACGAGAACGTCAAGAGCAAGTGGGGCCAGGTCGAGAACGTGTACCAGCGCCGCGCCGACCTCGTCCCGAACCTGGTGGAGACCGTCAAGGGCGCGGCGGCGTTCGAGAAGGACACGTTCACCGCGGTCACCGAGGCGCGCGCCAAGGTCGGCCAGGTGACCTTTAACAACGTCCCGAACCAGCAGGAGATGCAGAAGTTCCAAGCAGCACAGAACGGCCTTTCCTCGGCGCTATCGCGCCTGATGGTCGTGGTTGAGAAGTACCCCGACCTCAAGGCGACGCAGAACTTCAAGGACCTGCAGGTCCAGCTCGAGGGGACCGAGAACCGAATCGCGGTCGAGCGCAAGCGCTTCAACGACGCGGCGCAGGAGTTCAACACGGCGCGCCGGCGCTTCCCCACCGTGTTCATCGCCTCCATCCTCGGGTTCACCGCGAGGCCCTACTTCGAGGCCGCGCCGGGATCCGAGAAGCCGCCTCAGGTGAAGTTCTGAGCGCAGAAGCCAACGAGCCGGCCGTCTGGGGCCGCTGCTGCGGGGCCGTGGCGGGCGCCGTCTGCGCCGTGCTCGTCGCCGCGGCCGCGGCGGCGCTCGAGGTACCGCCGGCGCCGACCGCGTACCTGACCGACCTCGCGGGAGTGATCCCCGAGAACCAGGCGGCTGCCATCGAGACCCGGCTGCAGGGCGTGGAGGAACGCACCGGGCACCAGGTGATCGCCGTGCTGTTCCCCTCGCTCGAAGGGGAGTCGCTCGAGGACTTCACGATCCGCTGCGCCGAGAAGTGGAAGGTCGGTCGAAAGGGGATCGACGACGGCGTCATCTTCTTCGCCTTCATCCGCGACCGCAGGATGCGCCTCGAGGTCGGTTACGGGCTCGAGGACAAGCTCCCGGACGCGCTTGCGGGGCGGCTGCTCGACGAGTACGCCAAGCCCGCGTTTGCACGGGGTGACTATGGCGCGGGCGTGGCGGCGCTCGCCGGCGCGCTCGATGCGACGTTCCGCGGCGAGCCGCCACCACGTACGTCCCGCCACCGCGGATCCGGCTCGCCTTCGCTGCCGCTGATCGTGTTCGTCGTGGGGGGCCTCCTTCTCCGGCTGCTGCTGGGCGGCTGGGGGCGATCGTGGCGCGGTTCCGGCGGGTGGTACGGCGGCGCCGGCTTCGGCGGCGGCGGAGGTTTCGGCGGCGGCGGATTTTCCGGCGGCGGCGGATCGTTCGGAGGTGGAGGCGCGTCCGGGTCGTGGTAGCCGGCCGAGCCGGCGGTTGACACACAACAGCACAAAGCTGGAAGCTTGGCCGCGCGGGTTGTGGCCGGAGGCATAGCCGGGGGCTATCCGCACGGGTCGCGCGCCGGTATCGTGCAGCAGATGTGTAGGGAGGCAACGTGGACGTTGACCTGATCATCGAGGGCGGCACGGTGTTGCCGATGACGCCGGGGAGCGAGCCGATCCGGGATGGGGCGGTGGCGGTGCGCGGCGGGGCGATTGTGGCGGTGGGGCCGGCGGCCGAGATCGCGGCCCAGGCCCCTGCGGCGGAGGTCCTCGACGCCGGCGGCGGCTTGATTCTGCCGGGTTTCGTCAACACCCACACCCATCTGGCCATGACGTTGCTGCGCGGCGTCGCCGAGGACCTGCCCCTCAAGGTGTGGCTGGAGGACCACATCTGGCCGGCCGAGCGCGCGCTGATGAACGCGGACACCGTCGTGCTCGGCACCCGCCTCGCCGCAGCCGAGTCGCTGCAGGCCGGCGTCACCTGCGTCTGTGACATGTACTTCCACGCCGAGCGGATCGCCGAGACCGTGGCGGCGGCCGGGCTGCGGGCGGTAGTGCCGGAGTCGCTGATCGACTTCGCCACCCCGTCGTGCCCGACCCCCGAGATCGCGCTCGAGCGCCAGCGCGCTCTCCTCGAGCGGTACCGCGGGCACGCGCTGGTGGTCCCCGCGGTCGCGTCCCACTCGCCGTACTCCGTGTCCGCCGCGAACCTCGTCAAGGAGGCGGAACTTGCCGAGGAGTTCGGCGCGCCCCTGGTGATCCACCTTGCCGAGACCCGCTGGGAGGTGGAGAAACTCACCGCCGAGAAGGGCGTCACCCCCGTCGCGTACCTCGCCGACCTCGGCATCCTCTCGGACCGCACCGTGGCTGCTCATTGCGTGCACGTTTCCGAGGACGACCTCGCGCTGCTCGCCGAGTTCGAGGTCGGCGTCGCCTCGAACCCGGTGTCCAACCTAAAGCTCGGCAGCGGCGTGGCGCCAGTACCGCGGATGCTCGCCCGCGGGATCAAGGTGGCGTTCGGCACCGACGGGGCGGCGTCCAACAACACCCTCGACCTGCTGCGTGACGGCCAGCTCGCCGGGCTGCTATACAAGGGTCTCAGCGGCGACCCGACCTGCATGCCGGCCCGCACCGTCCTCGAGATGCTGACCATCGGCGGCGCACGGGTGCTCGGCCTTGCCGACCGCATCGGGACGCTCGAGACCGGCAAGCGCGCCGACGTCATCTGCGTCGCACTCGACCATCCGCGCGCCGTGCCGGTCTTCGACCCGTTCGCCCACCTCGCCTACGCCGCGCGCTCGGCCGACGTGTGCCACGTGGTTGTGGACGGCCGCGTCGCGGTGCGGGACCGCGAGCTCGTGACGATCGACGTGCCGGCCTTGCTGGCCGAGGTGCGCGAAGCCACCGCCACGGTGCTCGCGACGATCGCCGGTTAGTCGTCGTCCTTGACGCCGCCGAGCACCTTGCGTACGTTTTCTGCGGAGATCCGGATCTTCACCCGGCCGGCCGCGTGCGGCGTCCGGGCCGCGGATTCCGCGGTCGGCGCCGGCTCCTCCTCGGGCGAAGGTGCGACCTCGGCCGGGATCTCCCGTGGGGCCGCCTTCTCCAACGCGCTCGAAACCACTTTGACCAGTGCGTCGGGGGCCGCATCTTCGAACTCGAGGCCGGCGCGGTAGAGAAGCACGCGCTGGTCGCGCTCGTCGAGGCCGAAACCCCACGCCCGGCAGCGCCGCACGACCCCCCTCACCACCACTTCGCCCTGATCGAGCTGGATCCGCAGGTCGCAGGGGACCTGGGGCCGCAAGCTGGTCGCCAGCTCGAGCTGCACGCCGCGCGACGACAGGTCCACGATCCGCGCCGGTAGGAACGCCTTGACCCGTGCCGACAGCGGGTGCTGCGGCTCAACCCTGGGCGCATATCTCCTTTCGGTCATCACACCCCCGTTCACACCAACCTGTGCACAACAAATATAGGCGCTTCCGCCCCACGGCGCCAGGGGCCGGCCCAGCCGAACAGCCACCGTCCGGAATCGATCGCGCCGGGAATGGCCCTGGCCTGCTCCAGCGTTGACCAGGTCGAGGACTGAATACGAGATTGCGACCGCGTCCAGCCTCACCGGTCGAGAAAGAATGGAGGTTGCGACGATGACCAAGCTGACGCTCCCACCGCTGCCGTACGGCTACGGCGCATTGGAACCCTGGATCGACGAGCAGACGATGCGGGTCCATCACGACAAGCACCACCAGGCGTACTTGGACAACCTGGTGAAGGCGATCACCGGCACGGAGTTCGAGAACGTGGCGCCGGAGAAGCTCCTCGCCAACATCGGCCAGGTGCCCGAGAAGATCCGCGCCGCGGTGCGCAACCACGGCGGCGGCTACGTCAACCACAGCCTGTTCTGGGAGGTCATGGCCCCGCAGGCGGGCGGCGCGCCGGCCGGCGAACTGGCCGAGGGGATCGGCAAGGAGTTCGGCAGCTTCGATGCGTTCAAGGAGAAGTTCGCCGCCGCCGCGGCGGGGCAGTTCGGCAGCGGCTGGGCATGGCTCGTGGTCAACCGCGACGGCGCCCTCGCCGTCTACAGCCTGCCCAACCAGGACAACCCGGTTTCTGGCGGCGACACCGCGGTCCTCGGCCTGGACGTATGGGAACATGCCTATTACCTGAAGTACCAGAACCGCCGCGTCGAGTACATCGGCAACTGGTGGAACGTGGTCAACTGGGCGAAGGTCGCCGAGCTGTACGAGCGCGCAAGGAAGTAGTCGAGACTCTCTGATCTGGAAATGGCGATTCTTCATCGTTGGTGGCCGGAAGCGGGCGCCGCGGGCTTTCTTTTCACTGCGTGAGGCCTATTTTGTTTTGCCCCGCGGGCTGCGGCCGTGGTCGCTCGGGCGGCGCATCGAGCGCCGCCCTCCGACCCGCCTGCGCGTGCGACCGAGCTGGGACGTCCCGCGGCGGGGCCCCTCGCTGTTTCCTTCGCTGCGCTCAGAACCATCGACACCCCACCGCGGGACGCCCGCTCGGGACCCGCACGCTCCGGCCCAATCGGCCTCCGCCCGCTGGGCGGTTTTGGCCACCCTCCCCCCGCCAAGCCGAGATCCTGCCGTACTTGTTCGGCTTCGCCAGGACGTTCGGCTTCTGCACTGCTTCCGAGTGGTGGGCGGGGGCATTCCATCCGCCCCTCGGATGAAGCGGCTATTGCTCCGGAGGCCGCGGGGCCCCAGCGCGCGCATCGCCGCCGGGAGACGCTGGTCCTGAGCGTAGCGAAGGAA
>NCBR01000353.1 GCA_002279285.1 Acidobacteria bacterium 37-71-11 | reverse complement strand
AGGAGGTCGGCGCGGTCACCTCGGGGACGCACGCGCCGACGCTGGGCAAGGCGCTCGGCATGGGGTACGTGCCGGTCGCGCTCTCCGCGGTCGGCTCGGAGTTCGAGGTCGAGATCAGGGAGCAGAAGGTCGCGGCGCGGGTGGTGGAGATGCCGTTCTACCGCCGGGCGCGCTAAGGATTGAGGGGGGAGCAGGCCATGGCACAACCGAACGATCGCCTCTACACGAAGACGCACGAATGGATCATCCTGGCTGGCGGCGAGGCAACCGCCGGGATCACCCAGTACGCGCAGGAGCAGCTCGGTGACGTTGTGTTCGTCGAGCTCCCGGCGCCCGGAAAGAAGGTCGAGAAGGGCGCCGCCCTCGGCAACATCGAGTCGGTCAAGGCGGTGTCCGAGGTGTTCGCGCCGATGGCGGGCGAGGTGTCGGCGACGAACGGCGAGCTCGAGACCCACCCCGAGCTCGTCAACCAGGATCCCTACGGTCAGGGATGGCTGGTTCACCTGCGGGTCGCGCCGGGGGCGGCCGACGGCCTGATGGACGCCGCGGCGTACGAGAAGTTCCTCGCCGAGGAAGGCGCGCACTGATGCACCGCTACCAGGCGGGGCAGGGCGACCGCCGGGCCATGCTCGATGCGGTCGGCTGCGCCTCCGTGGACGAGTTGTTCGTTTCGATTCCCGCCGAGGTCCGTTCCGGGCCGCTGGACCTCCCTCCGGCTCAGAGCGAAGAGGAGATCCGGCGGGAGTTCTGGGCGTACGCGGCGGCCAACGCGGCGCCGGAGTGCTTCGCGAGCTTCCTCGGCGCCGGCGTGTACCGCCACGTGACGCCGGCGGTGGCCGACGCGCTGCTGCAGCGTGGCGAGTTCTTCACCGCCTACACGCCGTATCAGCCGGAGGTCAGCCAGGGCACGCTGCAGGCGATCTTCGAGTTCCAGACCTACGTCTGCCAGCTCACCGAGCTGGACGTCGCCAACGCGTCGCTCTACGACGGCGCGACTGCGGTCGTCGAGGCGGTCCTGATGGCGGCGCGCACGCTCCCGAAACGACGGCGCGTGGTCGTGGCCGGCACGCTCCACCCCGACTGGCGCGCCGTGCTCGAGACGTACTGCGAGCCGATGGGGATCGCGATCACCCAGGCCGGGTGGGGTGGCGACGGCCGCGTGGACGCCGCCGCGCTCGAGCGCCTGCTCGGCGACGACGTGTGCGCGGTCGTCGTGGCGTCGCCCAACTTCCTCGGCGTCGTCGAGGACCTTCCGGCGCTCGGGAAGGCGATCGCGGCCGCGGGCGCGCTCGGGGTGCACGCGGTGGCCGAGGCGACCTCGCTCGGGATGCTCGCCCCCGGCGGCCGCTTCGGCTTCGACGTCGTGTGCGGCGAGTTGCAGGCGTTCGGGATCCCGGCCGCGTTCGGCGGCCCGCTCCTCGGGTTCTTCGCCGCGCGGCAGTCGCACCTGCGGCAGATGCCGGGCCGTCTGGTGGGCGAGACCGCCGACTCCGCCGGGCGGCGGGGCTACGTGCTCACGCTCTCGACGCGCGAGCAGCACATCCGGCGCGCCAAGGCGACCTCGAACATCTGCACCAACCACGGCCTGATGGCGCTCGCCGCGACGATCGTGCTGTCGTTGCTCGGCAAGAAGGGCGTGCGCGAGGTGGCGCTCGCCTCCCACGCCAAGGCCGAGTACGTCAAGGCCGGGCTCAGGGCGCAGGGCGCAGGGCGCAGCGCGAAGCTCGCGTTCCCCGACAGCCCGACGTA
>NCBR01000153.1 GCA_002279285.1 Acidobacteria bacterium 37-71-11 | reverse complement strand
AAGCGGTCGGCCGGGGCGCTCGCGGCGGCAAGCGCCTCGTCGAACGCCGCTGCGGCGGCCGTCAGATCACCGAGCCGGTACGCGGCGCGACCGCGCAAAAACGCCCAGCGCGAGCGCAACGGTGCCGCCGGCGCCGCCGTGCGCGCCAGCAGGTCCGCCGCCTCGCGCCACGCGCCTCCGGCGAGCAGCGCCTCGGCGACGGTGAGCCGGTCGCCGGGGGCGAGGTCCCCACGGTCCGCGAGCCACGCCGCCGCCCGCAGGGCGGCCGGATCCCCGATGCGCTCGGTGAGCAGGCGCAGCGCCGCAGGCTCGTCGGCGCCGCGAACCGCGAGGACGGCCGCGAGGTCGCGGCGTAACGCGCGCGGCAGCGCGGGGCGAGGGACGCGCCCGAGCACCGCAAGGGGGAACGTTGCCCAGGCGGCGCGCAGGACGGCCGCGGCCGCGCGGCGCTGGGCTGCCGGTGCGGCGCGGGCGAGCAACGGCGACACCCACGGCCACGGGTCCCGGCCAAGGGCGCTCGCGGTGCGGCCGGCCTCGAGCCGCAGCGCCGCGGCCAACTCGCCGGCGCCGGGCAGCGCCTGCCGCAGCAGCTCGAGCGCCTGCCGCGGCTCACCCAGCTCGCGCGTGGCGCGGGCGGCCGCGAGCGCGATCGCGGGCGGCAACGGGCGCGGCAGCGCGGCGGCGGCGGTCCTGACCTCGGCCCAGTGGGCGGCCCGCACCGCGTCCACGAGCGCGGCGGGCGGAGGGGGCGGCGCCGGCATCACCCGGGTGGCCACCCCATCGGACGGCCGCCCAGCACGTGCAGGTGGAGGTGGGCTACGGTCTGGCCGCCCTCGGCGCCGCTGTTGGCGACCACCCGGTAGCCGCTGTCGGCGATCCCCGTCTGCCGCGCCGCCTCGGCGGCGGCGGCGAGGAGCGTGCCGAGGAGGTCGCGGTCTCCTTGAGAGGTGTGGGCGAGCGAGACGATGTGGCGGCGCGGGATGACGAGGACGTGCACGGGCGCGCGGGGCGCGATGTCGTGGAACGCCAGCACCTCGTCGCCGTCGAACACGACGCGCGCCTGCGCCTTCCCTTCAGCCACGCGGCAGAACGGGCAGCTTTCCATCGGCGAAGCATAGCAAGGGCGGGCCCGGCCGGAGCGGTTTGCCGCGAGTGGCACGCACGACCGTGGCGGGCAGGCGATCCCGCGCCCTATTGGTAGGGGCCGGGGTTGAAGCGCTCGATCTCGGCGCCGAGGGCGTTGAGTTTGACCTCCATCGCCTCGTAGCCGCGGTCGAGGTGGTAGATGCGGTCCACCACCGTGTCCCCCCGGCCGACGAGGCCGGCGAGCACGAGCGTCGCCGAAGCCCGCAGGTCCGACGCCATCACCGTGGTGCCGTCCAAGGGAGTCGGTCCGTGGACGCGGGCGGTGCGGCCCTCGACTTCGATCGCGGCGCCCATGCGCTTGAGCTCGAGCACGTGCTGGAACCGGTTCTCGAAGATCGCCTCGGTGATGTTGCTCGTCCCCCGGCTCTGGGTTGCGAGGGCGACGAGCTGCGCCTGCAGGTCGGTCGCGAAGCCGGGGTACTCCGCGGTCGTCGCCGAGACCGCCTCCGGCGGCGACCCCTGCTCGCGGACGGTGACGGCGTCGCCGCTGGTCTCGAGCGCGACGCCGGCGCGCTCGAGCAGGTCGAGGAGGGCGCGCAGGTGAGCCGGGCGGCAGCCGCTCACGGTCACGCCGGCGCCGGCGAGCACCGCGGCGATGACGTACGTGCCCGCTTCGATGCGGTCGGGGATGACGGTGTGATCGGTGCCGCCGAGCGCCTCGACGCCCTCCACCTCGAGGGTCGGCGAGCCGACCCCGGCGATGCGGGCGCCCATGCCTGAGAGCATCGCGGCGAGGTCCTCGATCTCGGGCTCGCGGGCGCAGTTGCGCAGGACGGTGCGGCCGCGGGCGAGCGCCGCGGCCATCAGCAGGTTCTCGGTGCCGGTGACGGTGATGCGCGGGAACTCGATCTCGGCGCCGGCCAGACCGTGCGGGGCCTCGGCCACGACGTCGCCGCTCTCGACCCGCAGGTCGGCGCCGAGGCGCGCCAGGGCCTGGAGGTGGAAGTCCACCGGGCGGGCTCCGATCGCGCAGCCGCCCGGGAGCGAGACGCTCGCCCGCCGGCGGCGGGCGAGCAGCGGCCCGAGCACGAGCACCGACGCCCGCATCGTGCGCACGAGCTCGTACGGCGCGTGGTGGGCGTCGCCGCTGCCGGCCACCACCCGCGTCGTGCCGTTGGCACGGTCGCACGACTCCCCGAGCGCGGCGAGCACCTTCTCCATCGTCACGATGTCGCGCACCCGCGGGAGGCCGTGCAACCGCACCGGCTCGGAGGTGAGGAGCGTCGCCGCAAGGCACGGGAGGGCGGCGTTCTTCGCCCCCGAGACCCGGACCTCGCCCGCCAACCGGCGCCCACCGCGAATGCGAAACTTCTCCATGGCGCGGGGAGTGTCGTCTTCTCGGTTGATCCCGTCAAGGCGGCCGGGTGGCGGTTGGGGGGCGCATCGGAGCGGGGAACGTGCGTACAATCGCGGGGTGGCGACGGTGCGCGAGCTGCTCAACCGGTTGCGCTGGGATGCCGGGTCGCGGCCCGACGGTGTGGTGATCGAGGTCCGCGCCCGCGAGGCCGGCGAGGAGCGGGTCGAGCCGGTCCCGTTCGAGTCCGTGCTCGAGGTCCTGCCCGCCGGCGTGGTCGTGGCGGGGGGCGTTTTCCTCCCCTACCACCGGTTCCTGCGGGTCAGGCGCGGCGGCGAGGTGCTGTGGCCCCCGGCCGCGGAGGTCCGCGCGTGAGGCGGGGAGCGGCGCTGGCGCGGCTGCAACGGGCGCTCGGGTACCGCTTCGTCGACGGCAGCCTGCTGGAGCAGGCGCTGCGGCACCGCTCGGCGGCGCACGAACAGGGCGCCCCTTCGTTCGAACGGCTGGAGTTCTTGGGCGACGCCGCGCTCTCGCACGCGGTCGGCGCGCTCCTGTTCGCGCGCTGGCCCGAGGCCAGCGAGGGGGAGCTGACGCGGGCGCGGTCGGCGCTCGTGCGCGAGGCGTCGCTCGCCGCGTTGGCGCGCCGCCTCGAGCTGCCTGCGGCGCTCGAGGTCGGCGGCGGTCTCGGCGCGGCCGCGCCCGGCGTGGCCGTGCTTGCCGACGCGACGGAAGCCGTGCTCGGGGCGCTCCTGCTCGACGGCGGCTGGCGGGCGTTCAAGACGGCGGTGGGTCGTCTTTTCGCCGCGCCGCTCGCCGAACTCCACCCCGCGCAGCTCGCGCTCGAGGAACCCAAGTCGACGCTGCAGGAGTTTGCGCAGAAGCGCGGCATGCCGCTGCCGGTGTACCGCGAGGTCGAAGTCCGCGGTCCCGCCCACCGCCAGCTCTTCGTCTACGAGGTCGAGGTCGGCGGCCGCTCCCTGGCCCGCGGCGAGGGCCCGTCGAAGAAGGCGGCGCAGCAGGAGGCCGCGCGCCGCGCGCTGGCCGCGATCGAAGGGCTCAGCGGACCGCAGTGACCTGCGCCGGCCCGATGCCGGGGATGCGAAGCTGGGCGAGTTCCTGCACCAGGCGCAGCTCCAGGGGGCGGGTCGCGTATAGCCGCGACGGCGTCTTGTCCCAGTGGTCGCGGAAGTCGGCGACGAGCCGCTCGCACCACGTGAAGAACGGCGTCGGCTCGAACAGGAGGTCGCGCTGCGCCGCCGAGGTGTCGAGCACGATGTCGTGGTCGTGCGTGTACGGCGAGAACGCGGTGCCGAGGTTGAGGCGGTTGAGCCACTCGAGCGGGACGGACGCCAGCGTCGGGCGCTGGCCGAGGTTGGCGGCGGCGGTCTCGACGAACTGCTTGAGCGCCACGATCTCCCGCTGGGCGAGGTTGTAGGTCCGTCCGAACGCGTTGGCGTTCATCAGGTTGGCGGCGATCGTGTCGGCCACGTCCCCGACCCAGAGGAACCCCCACGAGTTGAGCCCGCCGTCCGGCAGGATGACCGGGCCGCCGTCCAGCACGCGCTCGAAGTACGTCTGCGCGCGCTCGGTGTAGTCGCGCGGCCCCACGACCATCGGCAGGCGCAGCGTGGTGTAGGGGAACTGCTCGCCGTCCCAGGCGTGGGCGAGCGCGACCTCGCAGCGCCGCTTGTGGTACGCGTAGGTCCATGACGAGCTGGTGGCCTCGGTCTTCGGCGCGAGCCTCCCGGCGAAGTCCTCCTCACGGAACGGGGCCAGCAGGCGCTCGCGCACCAGGTACACCGAAGCCGTGGAGATGTGGATGAAGTGTCCGACACGCCCGGAGAGTTTCTCGATCGCCGCCCGCGTGTCCTCCTCGCGGAAGGCGATGACGTCGATGACGGCGTCGAACTCCCTTCGCGCCAACGCACGCTGCAGCGTCTGCGGGTCGGAGCGGTCGCCGATCACGCGGCTGACTCGGGTGCCGAACGGGTCCGCGGTGCGGCCCCGGTTGACCAGCGTGATCCGGTGCCCGTCCATGAGCAGCCGTTGCACGACCGCCAAGCCGATGAAGCGGCTGCCGCCGATGACGAGAACCTGCATGATCCGATTCTACCTTGGCTCGGGCCGCGCGCGGATGGCGCGCTCGGCCGCCGTGCGCGCGGCGGCGAGCGTCGCGGCGAGTTCCTCGTCCACCTCGAGCGGTTCGGTCTGGAGTTCTCCGACCTCCATCAGCTCCCCGGCTGCCATCCCTACGAGGCGGGCCAACCGCGTCGCCGGGTGCCGCGGCGGCGACAGGGTGATCGCCGCCACGAGCGGGGGGGGAAGCCCGGCCGCCATGCCGGACGCGCGTCCGACGAGCGGCAGCAAGTGCTGGACGGACCGGTGCTGCAGCGCCGGCCCGCTCATCGGGGAGCAGGCGAGCGCCGTCGCGACCAGCTCGAGCACCACCATCGGGAGCGCCGCGACGGTAATCGCCACATCCTCGGTGAGGCCCGCGGTCGCAGCCAGCGTGCGCGCGGCCGCGATGCGGGCGCTCGTCGCGCGCCGGATCGGGTCGTCGCAGTCGGACCGGCGCTCGCGGCGCCACCGGGGGTTGCCGAGGATCAACCGGACCCACGCCGGCGCCTGGGCGCCCGCGAGCGCCCACGCTTCGTCGGCGCTCGCGGCGCTCGGGCCGTCCGGGGCGTCGAGGCCGTTGACGAGGGCGAGCAGGTTCCACGCCAGGACCGGTGAGTCCTCCAGGCGGACGGGCTGGCCGGCGTCCAGACGCTGGCCGATCCGCGCCGCGTCGTCGGGCCCGATGGGCAGCAACGGCGGTCCCTGCACCACCCAGCGGTTGAGAAGCTCACCGACGGCGAGGAACGTGCGGTGCGCGTCGGCGAGGGCGGCGGCATCGACGAGCTCGCCCTCGAGCTCGGCGACGATGTGCCAGAACAGACCCTCGAGCGTCATGGGATCGAGCGTCGTGTACGGAACGTCCTCGTTCGACTCGGCGGGCGGGTTGGTGTCGGCCCGGTACGCGGCCTGCATGACGAGGTTGTGGCAGTCCATCTCGAGGTCGATGTGCTTGTGGTCGGCGACCGGCCGGCTGGGGTCGAAGCTGAAGCGTACACGGTCTTCGCGGAGGAGCCGGCTCACCAGCGCGGTGGCCAGCGCGCGCGCGGATTCGACGAGACTGGCGTGCGAGATCCCGGCGTTGCGCTCGAGGACCGAGGTGAACAGCTCGCCCTGCGTCTGCGACACCACCAGCGCCCGCAGCAGGACCTCGCGCGAGGCGAGCTTGCGGTGCAGCAGCCAAGAACCGAGCCGCTCGGACGCCCGCGAGGACGAGGCGAACGCGATCCGCCCGCAGTAGACGTCGAACGCCCGCGTCACGTCGGACGTCGTCAGGAGCAGCCGTCCGGTGGCGTGGGTGAGGTGGAGCCACTCGAGCAGGTCGCCGAGGTACAAACGGCTGAGCGTCCCCGAGATGTCGAGCATCGCGGTCAGTATGACCGAAACGCGAGCAACAGGGAACAG
>NCBR01000352.1 GCA_002279285.1 Acidobacteria bacterium 37-71-11 | reverse complement strand
CGGTTCACGGGCGACGTGTGGGGCGTGCGCGAGGGCACGCCGGTGTTCGCCGGGGAGCCCGTGCTGCGGGTCGAGGCGCCGATCGAGCAGGCTCAGCTCGTGGAGACGTATTTGCTGGCTGCGATCTCGTTCTCGACACTCGTCGCGTCGAAGGCCGCCCGGGTCCGCCTCGCCGCGGGCGACCGCGGCGTCGTGGACTTCGGCTCCCGCCGGGCGCATGGACCCCAGGCGGCGTGCTGGGCCGCCCGATCGGCGTACCTCGCCGGCCTCGACGGCACCTCGAACGTCTGGGCAGCCTCACGCCTCGGGATCCCAGCATCCGGCACGATGGCACACTCGTTCGTGCTGGCGTTCGCCAACGAGCTCGAGGCCTTCCGCGCCTACGCCCGCACCTTCCCGGACCGGACGGTGCTGCTGGTGGACACGTTCGACACCGTTGCCGCCGTCGAGCAGGCGGCTGCCGACCGCGATCTCCGTTTCGTCGGGGTCCGTCTCGACAGCGGCGACATCGTCGCCCTCGCCCGAGCGACGCGGGCGGTCCTCGATCGTCTTGGCCGGCGTGACGTACGGATCTTCGCGAGCGGCGATCTCGACGAGGAACGCATCGCAGCGATCGTCGCGGCGGGCGCCCCGGTTGACTCCTTCGGAGTCGGGACGCGGATGGTGACGTCCTCCGACCAACCGTCGTTGCAGGCGGTGTACAAGCTCGTCGCGGTGGAGGATGCCGATCGAGCCGTGCGCGGCGTGGCCAAGAGGTCGGCCGGCAAGCGTACGGCACCTGGGATCAAGCAGGTATGGCGCCGCCGCGGCGCCGACGGCGGCATGGTCGAGGACCTGATCGCGACCGCAGGGGATGAGCCGGGGCAAGGAGCGTGGGAACCGCTCCTGGAGCCCTGGATCACGGCCGGGCGGTTGAGCCGCGCGATGCCGTCGCTCGTCGAAAGCCGCGAGCACGCGCGGCGTCAACTCGCGTGCCTTCCGGTCGGCATGCGCTCCAACGCCGGATGCGACCCGTTTCCGGTGCGGCTGAGCTCCCCTCCCCAGCCGCCAAGGAGGGCCGGTGCTTGAACTCGTCCTGCTCGACGGCAGCGAGCGACGCTTCGCGCTCGCCGAGAACACCGAGTTGATGGTTGGGGCGGCGGCGCACTGCTCGGTGCGCCTGGTGGTCCTCGATGTCTCCCGGACCCATGCGCTCCTGACCTGTCGGGGCGGCAAGGTCATCGTGCTCGACCTGGGGAGCACGAACGGGACCTATCTGAACGGCCGTCGCGTCAAGGAGGCCGAGGCCGTTGCCGGGGATTTGCTGCGGTTCTCCTCCGTCATCGCACAGCTCGTGCCGCCAGGCGGCGATCGGAGTGGTGAAACTCAGGTGGCGGCGATCGGGGGGGGCACCGGGTCGGATGGTCCCGGGCCCGGTCTCAGGCCTGTGACCAGCGACCAGATGCCGGCGCTCGGCGGCGACAGCCTCGACCTCCTCCTGGCGCGCTGGGCGAGCGGCGGGCAGGGGGCGCAGGTGGGGCTGGTGGAGTGGCTCGTGGGCTCCCGCGGGCTCCGGGGTGCCGCCGCAGTAGCCGGGGCGCCGCCTCACCCGAGGGCGTCGATGTGACGCTGGCCGGCCAGCACGTCTTGGCGCTGAAGTCGGCCGAGCTGCCGGTGCTCGTGTTGGTGCCCGGTGCCGCGACCCCGGATTTCGGGGAACTCTCGCTCATGGCGCGGCTGCTTGCGGTGGCGCGGCGGCTGGATGGCGCTCCCCCCGGCGGCCCGACTCGCTGACCGGTCTCATTCGACCCCGGAGACGGGCCTTGACGGCGTTGTTGAAGGGGTTACCTCATCCGCAGGAGACGCCGGCCTGCGGAGTTCCGGAGACGGTCCCGGCCGGCGGATCGGGACTACTGGTCTTTCTCTTCTTCGTCTTCGTCCTCTTCTTCATAGTCGTCGAGGTCCTCGTCCTCCTCCTCGTCCTCGAGGCCCTCCGCTTCTTCTTCTTCCTCGTCCTCCTCCGGCTCGAACTCCTCGGGAAGGGAGAACGCGTCGACATCGGAGTTGCCGCAGACTTCGCACGTGGCTCGACGGACCTCACCGTCCCGCCAGATGAAGTCTTCCACCTCGGATTCGCACTCAAGGCAGATGAGATAGTCGGGTCGAGCCATTCGGTCCTCCGTCACCGCCGAATTCGTTCCGTCCTCCGCCGGTCGTAGCAAAATGTAGCGACCCCAGGCGCGGGATGCAAGAACCTCACCCCTCGAGGCGCCGCACGCCCAGGGCGACCGCGCCCGGACCGGTGTGCGCCGCCAGCACCGACGTGAGGTTCACGATCGGGATGTCCGCCACCCCGAAGCGGGAACACAGGCGTTCCGCAACGTATTCTGCGGCGCCGATCGCGCTGGCATGCGCGATCAGCAGGCGCACCGGCCGGCCCGAGGCGAACCGCTCGGCGCGCTTCACGAGGCCGCGCAGCGAGGCGGCAAAGCCCACGTGGGTCCCCGCTTTCGCCGACTTGCCGTCGTCGCCGACGGTAAGGATCGGGTGGAGCCCGAACAGGGTCGCCATCCGGGCCTGCGCGGGCGACACGCGGCCTCCCCGCACGATCATGTCGAGCGAGGCGAGCGACGCAAACAGCTTGACCTCGCGGCTGGTCTTCGCGGCGATCGCTGCAAGGTCGTCGAGTCCGAGACCGGCGGCGATCGCCTCGCCCACCGCCTCGGCGACCAGGCCCAGCGAGACCGATACCTGCCTCGTGTCCACGACGCGGATGCGGCGGGGGTCCACCTGTTGGGCGGCGGCGACCGCGGCCTGGAACGTGCCGGACACTCCCGAGGACAGGTTGACGGAGATCACCGCCTCGTGGGTCTCGAGCAGGCGCTGGAACGTGGAGCGGAAGTCGCCGACCGCGGGTTGTGAAGTCTTGGGCATCGCGGGCGAGGATGCGAGGCGTTGGTAGAACTGCGGTGGCGTGATGTCCACGCCGTCGGTGAACGTCTCTTCGCCGAAGCTGACCGTGAGCGGCACGCGCACGAGCCCGATGGCGTGGGAGGCGGCTTCCGAGAGGTCGCAGGAGGAATCGGTGACGACCGCCACCGTGGCCCCGCGGGCGGCGAGCTGCTGCAGCACCATGTCGTCGATCTTGGTGCGCTCGACGGTGCCGAACTCGGCGAGCCGGGCGAACAGCTTCTGCGGCTCGTTGGTGTGCAGGTGCACGCG
>NCBR01000152.1 GCA_002279285.1 Acidobacteria bacterium 37-71-11 | reverse complement strand
CGAACCCACCGGTTCTCACCGAACCGGCGCCCGAGGTAGAAAAGGATGATAGCGAGCCCATGCACGAAATACAACCCGAGCACCGTAACCAAGAGGTTCGCAGCCAACCACTTGGCCGGCTCGGGCGCAAACACCCAGCCGAGGCCGCCGAGCGCGAACCCGACCGGGAGCCACTCCTCCGAGGTGTAGAGCGGGAAAGGCTCCGCCCCGCGCGCCATGCCGAGAAGCGGCAGCCGCGGGCGCAGCCACAGCGCCGCCGTCAGCACGTAGAGCGCCGTGAACGAGGGTGCCAGGTAGGCAGCCATGTGGAGCGCCTGCGCCACCAGCTCCTCGCCCCCGGCCCCCTCGCCCAGCAGCTTGCCGAGGCTGCCCACCCCGCCGCCAGCGCGGGCGAACATCTGCGTCAGGGCGTCCGCCGGCGCTGCCGGGTAGACCACCGCCGTCATGACGGCCACAGCGATGCCGAGCGCCACGAGAGCGACGATCGCCGCCCACCGGCCCGTGCTCCACGGTCGGCGCAGCCACGTCTCCACCGAGACCGCCGGCCACACCGCCACCAGCAGGTAGCCGGCGGTCACCGCCACCATCCATGGCTGCTGCCAGACCAGCACGGCGCCCGCCATCCCGACCGCGACCCACCCCCAAGCCAGGAACGAAGGCCGGCCCGTGGCCACGACGTGGACCAGCGGCAGCGACGCCAGCAGGGCGAGGAACACGCCGACGAGCGGAAGCAGGGCCAGGCTCGCGAACACGAGCAGCGAAAACAAACCCGCCATCCCCGGGCCGACAAAACGCAGGGATGGCGGTTTGGAAGGAGGCGAGGCCGAAGCCATCACCAGCGCTCTCTCAGTCTCCCAGGAAAGGCAGCAGCGCCATCAGGCGAGCGCGCTTGATCGCCCGGGTCAGCTTGCGCTGGTAGATCGGGTTCGTGCCCGAAACGCGGCGCGGGAGGATCTTCCCCGACACCGGGACGTACTGCCGGATGAGGTCGATGTCCTTGTAGTCGATGTACTCGATCCCCTCGGCGGTGAACTTGCAGGTCTTCTTGCGCTTGACGAAGTACTTTTTCTTCGACATTTCACGCCTCCTCGCCGGTCCTGGGGGCCACGACGACCGCAGCGACCTCGGCGCGCTCCTTGGCGGCGCGCTTGGCGGCCTTCTGCTCGGCGCGCACCTTGGCCATCTTGCGGGCGCGCTGCATCTCGCGGTCCAGGTTGAGGTTGAGGAAACGCAGCACCTGGTCCGACAGCCGCAGGCGGTACTCGAGCGGCTTGACCACCGTGCCGGGCGCCTCGTACTGCCAGAAGACGTAGTACCCCTCGCGCTTGTGCTTGATCAGGTACGCGAGGATGCGCTTGCCCCACACATCCTCTTTGACGATCGTCGCGCCTTCCTTGGCGATCAGCTCTTTGATCTCGCCGAGGAACGCCGAGCGTTGCTCGTCGTCCAGGGATGCGTCGAGGATGACACCGAGTTCGTACAGCGGCATGGGCTCTCCTTTCGGCCTTCGGCCCCCGCATCGAGGCGGGAGCAAGGAACCCGCCATGCCTGGCGGAACGAGAATTCTAGCTCAAACCGCGGGGAATGCAAGCGGCGTGAGAACCGGGCACCGGGCACTGGAGAAGCAAAGGCGTGGATCGTGGATCGTGGGTCGTGGATCGAGGGTCGTGGTTAGAGCTGGCTGCGCAGGCCGCGCGGCCGGCCGCGCCACTGGAGGGACTACTCGGAGGCGGCAGTGATTTGGTTGAACTGCGTCGCCGCCCGGCCGACCCCCACCCGCACCGCCGCCTCGACGCAGTCGGCGGCGCGCGCGACCATCTCGTCGACGGCCTTCAATTCGTCAGGCTCGAAGGGCGCGAGCACGTACTCCGCGAGGTCGTCCCAGGCGTGCTCGCCGCGGATCCCAAGGCGCAGGCGGGGGAACTCCTCGCCGACGGCATCGACGATCGACCGGAGGCCGTTGTGGGTGCCCGGGCCTCCGCGCGGGCGCAGACGGAGCTGCCCAAGCGCCAGATCGACGTCGTCAACCACCACCAGGCACTCGGCGGGGACGAGCTCCTCACCTTCGCAGAACAGCGCGAACGCGTCCCCCGAGAGGTTCATGTAGGTCTGAGGTTTGACCAGATAGGTCGGCCGTCCGCCGCCCCGGCGCACCAGCTTTGACCGGTAGCGACTGCGCCACACGTCGAGGCGCCAGCGGCGCGCCATCTCGTCCACGACCCGAAAGCCGATGTTGTGGCGGCCGCCCGCATATTCCGTGCCCGGATTGCCGAGCCCGACGACCGCCCCAATGCTCATGCGTGTGAGGTGCCAGGACTACTCGGCGTCCTCGCTCCCCTCCTCGACGGCCTTGCCGCGCTTGATGACCTCGGGCTCGGCGGTCTCCGCACCGGCGGTGGCGGCTTCCTCCGGCTTCGCCTCCTCGACTTCCTTGGCGTGGGTCTTGACCGTCGCGATCATCTTGTGCGGGTCGTCGAGCAGCTTGACGCCCTCCGGGAGCGGCAGCTCGGCGGCTGCGATGTGCTGGCCCAACTCGAGGTTGGTGACATCGACGCAGAACGACTCCGGAATCCCGAGGAAGCCGCCGATCTTGACGCCCGCGGCCTCGCATTCGAGGACGACCGGGATCTCGACCTTGAGCCGCTGGCCCTTGATGACGCGGATGAAGTCGAGGTGGGCGTACTGCCGCGTGAGGGGGTCAATCTGGGCGTCGCGCACCATCGCGTGGCGCTCCTGCTTGGTCCCCTTCATCTTGAGCAGGAAGACCGTATTGCGCCCCTTCTCCTGGCGCAGCAGCTCGGTCACGGTGTGGCGGTCGAGCATCACCGGCACCGCTTCCTTGTCCTTGCCGCCGTACACGACCGCGGGGATCAACCCCTGCCGGCGGAGTTTCCGGTTCGCGCCTTTGCCAGTGGAGCTGCGGCGCTCCACCTCGATCACGAGTTCGTCCATGACACCTACCTCCGACCTCGCGGCCAAGCCGCAAGGGGCCAGAACTCTACCACAGAGACAGGCAACAGTCGACTGTCTCTACACGAACAGGCTCGACACCGACTTTGCCTCGTGGATCCGCCGGATCGCCTCGCCGAGCAACTCCGCGACCGAGAGCTGGCGGATCTTGGCGCACCCACGCCCCTCGTCGTTGAGCGGTATCGTGTCCGTGACCACGACCTGCTCGACCACGGACGCCTCGATGCGCGTCACCGACGGTCCTGACAGCACCGGGTGCACCCCGGCCGCCAGCACGCGGGTGGCGCCGCGCTCGGCGAGACCTTCGGCCGTCTTCACGAGCGTCCCGGCCGTGTCGATGATGTCGTCCACGATCACGCAGGTGCGGCCATCGACATCGCCGATGATGTTCATGACCTCGGCCTGGTTCGGGCTGGTGCGCCGCTTGTCGACGATCGCCAGGCCGGCCGAGAGGCGTTTGGCGAACGCCCGGGCGCGTTCGACGCCGCCGGCGTCGGGGGAGACCATCACGAGATCCGGAAGCTGCAGGCGGCGAAGCTCGTCGATCAGCACCGGCGCGGCGAATAGGTGGTCCACCGGGATATTGAAGAACCCCTGGATCTGCGCGGCGTGCAGGTCCATCGAGAGGATGCGCGCGGCCCCCGCGGAGGTGATCAGGTCGCAGACGAGCTTGGCGGTAATCGGCACACGCGGCCGGTCCTTGCGGTCCTGCCGGGCGTAGCCGAAGTAGGGGATCACTGCGGTGACGCGGCTCGCCGACGAGCGCCTGCACGCATCGAGGATGATCAGCAGCTCCATGAGGCTTTCGTTGACCGGCCGGCACGTCGGCTGCACGACGTACACGTCGCCGCCGCGCACGTTCTCCTCGATCTGGCAACCGCTCTCGCCGTCGGAGAAGTTGTACAGGCGCACGGCGCCGCGGCGGATCTGGAGGTAGTCGCAGATGCGGTCGGTCAGATCCGGGTGCGCCCGGCCGGACAGTACAACCAAAGGCCTGTGCTCGTGCATGCGGTCCTCGCAACGCAGTTTGGCTGGGGCGGCAGGACTCGAACCTGCACATGCGGGATCCAAAGTCCCGTGGCTTATCCATTTGCCGACGCCCCAGTCGGAGTTGAAGTCTAGTGCGCCGGCGTTGGCGTGTCCAGCGCGGCTACTCCTCGTCGCCCTCCTCGTCGGTCCAGAACTTCTCCCCCAGCAGCCGTCCCGAGATCTGCTGCGCGCGGGTAGCGCCGGTTCCGTCCCCGGCCGGACCGCGCTCGGCAATGACGCGCTCGTACTCGGCGAGAATCGCCTCATCCAGACGTTTGCGCGTGTCGCCGTTGAGGGGGTGTGTGATGTCGCGGAACGAGCCGTTGCGCAGCCTCCGCGACGGCATCGCGACGTACGCCGTCCCCTCCTTGCCCTCGAGCACCCGGATGTCGCCAACCAGGAAACAACCGTCGAACACCACCTGCGCAAAGGCCTTCACCTTGCCGCCCTTGTTCAGGTTGATGCGGACTTCGGTGATCTCCATCGTTCACTCCCTCCCGTCCGTCGCCCGCAGGCGCGATGCCTCCCGGCCCAGCACCGGGGCCAGCAGAGGCCCGGCGGCTGCCAGCGCTCGCGCGGCCTGCCGCGCGTCCGATTCGTCGCGGTAGAGCCCGAACACGGTCCCTCCGCTGCCGGAGAGCATGGCCAACATCGGCCCCGTGGCGCGCACCCGCGCGAGACGCTCGGTGACCTCCGGCCAACGCTGGGCGACCGTCGGCTGCAGGTCGTTGCGGCAGCGGCCGACCGGAAGGTCGCCGCCGCTGGCCACCCACTCATATATCTCACAATCCGCATCGCCGTCCAGTCCACGGGCGTCGAGCGCCCGGTACACCTCGGCGGTCGAGATCGGTGCCGGCCCCGGCAGTAGCACCACCCACCACGCCGGCAGGTCCGGCAGCGGGGCGACCTCCGAACCGCGACCGACGCCCCACGCCGCGCCTCCGACGAGGAAGAACGGCACGTCGGCGCCGAGAGCGGCCGCGAGCTCGACCAGCGCCTGCGGGTTCACGTCGGTCCTCCAGAGGCTGGCGGCGCCGACGAGCGCCGCGGCGGCGTCCGCAGAACCACCGCCGAGCCCGCCGCCCGCCGGGATCACCTTGCGCAGCGTCATGCGCGCGCCGTGTGCGCCGCCGGCGGTCGCGGCCAGGGCTCGGACCGCCCTCACCGCCAGGTTCTCGGGACCGGCCGGCGCGGCGCCGGCCGGCACGACGCTCAGCTCGAACACCCCCGCCGGTGCCACCTCGATCGCCAGTTCGTCCCAGAGTCCGACCGCCGCGAACACGGTGCGCAGTTCATGGTAGCCGTCGGGGCGCCGTCCCAGCACCTCGAGGTGCAGGTTCACCTTGGCCGGGCACGAGACGACGACCTTCACGGCCGCGCTCCGCACTCGGGTGCCGTCAGCCAGGCCGGCGGCGCCGGCGCTCCGCTCGGGCGCCACGCCTGAAGGTCGAGATCTGCCTTGACCGTCCCGGCCGTGAGGACAAGCCGGTGGGGCACTCGACCCTCCTCGTCGGTCCGCACCACACTCATCGCGGGTGTGGCGTCCCCGACCCGCGTCAGGAGCACTCGCGTCCAGTGCGGCTCGGGACCCGTCACCTGCGCCCTCCAAGTGAGACCGCCGTTGGCTGCCTCCACCCAGCCCGGCAACTCGGGCAGCTCGCGTGCGCCGGCGGGGAGCAGGCCGGAGAGCAGCAGCGCCGCGAGCGCAGGGTCGATCGGCAATGAGGCGCCCGCGGCGACCGGCAGCACGCCGGGCGGCAGCGCCTCCCGGCAACCTTGCTTCACCCGCTCCACGAAACCGCCGCCGGGTCCGACCCACGCGGCCAGCGCCGTTCCGCCGGGCGGAACCGCCACCGCGAGCGACAGCCGCTCGCCGTCGCCGCGCACGGTCAGGACGAGACCCCGGTGGCCGCAGCACGAGAAACGGTACAGGGCGGAGAAGGCGCGCGGCTCAACAGCGAGCACCCGCCAGCCCGCGGGAAGGGGGGCCGGCGGCTGGGCGGCGTGCCGGCAACCCATTGCCACGACCAGCACCGCGAGCAGGGCCGCGTTAGGGCGTCTTGCCACCCGCGACCTCGGCGAGCTTCTTTTCGATCCGCTCCTTTTGGCCCGCTTCCTCGGGGTGGTTCGCGAGCGCTTGCCGGTACGCTTCGGCGGCCCGGTTCATGTCGCCGCGGGCGCGCAGCAGGTCGCCAACGTGTTCCTTTACCGAGGCGTCGAACGGGTCGAGCCGACCCGCCTCAATGAGGTACTTCTCCGCCCGGTCGAGGTCACCGAGCTTGAAGTAGACCCACCCGAGCGAGTCCTGAAACGCCCCCGAGGAGGGGTCGAGCTGCACGGCCTTGATCAGCATGCCGCGCGCCTCCTCGAGGTGGACGCCCTTGTCGGCGAACATGTACCCGAGGTAGTTGAGCGCCGCCGCGTGGTCGGGCTGCTTGGCGAGCAGCTTTCTGAACTGCACCACTGCGTCGTCCCACGCGCCCGAACGCTCGAGGGCGGCGGCGTACGCGAACTGCACTTCGGGCGCGTCCCCGAGGCGCGCCACCGCGGCGCGCGCCCCGGCGGCGGCGTCCGCGAATCGTTTCGCGCGATCGAGGACGCCGAGCGCAGCGACCACATCGTCCGCGCCGCCGGCCAGCAGCTTGTCGAGAACCGGCGCCGCCGCGGCTTCGTCCCCGGCCGCGAGCGAAAACTCGGCGAAGATCGCGCTCTTCAGGCGCACCGCATCCGGACTGTCTTCGACCTTGGCGCCGCGCAGGAACGCCAGTCCGTCACTCCACGCCTCCCGCTGGCGGTAGTACTCCCCCCAGAGTGCGAGGGTGCGCCGCGCCATCGGGCCGCCGCCGCACTTCTCGAGCCACGGCAGCGCCGCGGCGGGCCGGTGGTCGAGCAGCTCGAGCGCCGCCCGCTCTTGCGCCACCTCGACGGCCGCGTCCGGGTTGTCGATCTTCTTCTCCTCGATCTGCTGCCACACGGAGTTGAGGAGGGTCCTGGCCTCGGGAAGCTGACGCATGTCGACGAGCAGGCGCGCCAGTCCCATCGCCGCGTCCGGGTCGTTGGGGTGTGCGGCGTGCGCCCGGCGGTAGAGGCCCTCGGCAACATCGAGGTGGCCGTCACCGGCCTCCAGGATCGCCTTCAGGAGGATGGCGTCCCGCTGGTTGGGGTCGCTGGCCAGCACCTTGTCCAGGACTTCGCGCGCGTGGGCGCGGTCGCCGGCGCGCGCCAGGAGCGTCGCCCAGCGCGTCATGCCGGCCAGGGTGCCGCCGTCCTTCTTCAGCAGGCCGCCGAGGAGGTCGGCCGCGTCCTTGTACTTGCCGGCGCTGGCGAGGGTATCCACGAGCTGCAGCGTCGCCCGCTGATTCAGGTCCGGGACCGCCGCGGCGCGCTTGAGGTACTCGGCGGCCTCGTCGAACTTGCCGGTCAAACGCAGGGTCTCACCCGCCATCAGCCAGATGCGCGGGTCCTCCGGTTGGTCGTCGAGCAGCGCCTTCACCTGCTCCCACGCCTCGGCGCCCTTCCCGAGGCGCAGGAGCGACTGGGCCAGCACCAGGCGCGCCTGACCCCCGTGCGGCACGGCGGCCACGCCGCGCTCGAGGTGCGGCAACGCCGCCTCGAGTTCCTGCGGGGTCTGCGCGACCTGCGCCAGGAGCATGCCGAGTGTCGCTTCACCGGTGGGGGTGAGGTCGCCCGCCCTCTCGAGCTGTTTGACCGCCTCGTCGTTGATCCCCGCGTCGGCGAGCGCGAGGCCGAACTCCTCGGCGAGCGCGCGGTTGTCGGGGTCGAGCGCCACCGCACGGCGGAAGAGCTTGAGCCCCTCGGCGATCGCCCCGACCGAGAGCCGCATCTGCGCCTCGGCGACGATCGCCAGGGCCTCGCTGCTCGGGCCCTTCGTCTCGGCCGGTTGGTCCTTGGCCGCGACCGGCACCGCCAGCGCCAGCACGAACCCACCCATCAGGATGACTGCCAGGCCTCGCCTCACCACCACCTCCGAGCCAACGATTGTAATCGTGTTCTGCCTCCGCGCCTTCCCGCGGCCTCATGGCGGCGTCTCGTCGCTCCAGGCCGGGACCGTCGACTGCGGTTGCGCCGGGACCACCGCCAGGCCGGTGGCGCCAGGCACCGCGATCACCCGGCGCGGGTGCCGGCCCTTGCGGGAGAGCACCACAAGATCCTCGCCGGCGAGCGCGATGATCTCGCCCGCAGCGGTCCCAATCGCGTTCACGGGTGCCGCCAAGACGGTGTGAAACGTGACGCGGAGCGGCTCGGCCGCGCCGGGCTTCACCCGCACGCCGACCAGCTCACCGCCGGCTCGACCGGCAAGCCCCACCAGGATGCCGCGGCCCTCGACGCCGGGGCACAGCAACCGCGAACGCCCCGTCGGCGGCAAGCGTCACCAGGCTCGGCTCGCCGCCGAGTTCGACACGGACCGGCGCGCCGCGCTCGAGCGCCGGCACGAGCACCAGCGCACGCCCGCCGGGATCCTCCGGGATGACCGCCACCAGCCGGCCGTCGGCGGAACACGCGGCGCGCCGCGCCCCGGCCACGCCGGCGAGCGGCATCCGCGCAATCGGGATGCGCTCGGGGTACGAGAGCGTCGCCAGCAGCCCCGGCAGCACAACGTACATGCGGTCGGGCTCGACGAAGAACAGCGGAAACACCCGCCCCGGCCACCGCTCCACGCCGCCCGATACGGCAACGACCGCCGTCCCGGCATCGCCCGCGAGCGGCACGACGATGCGGCCGTCGGGCGCGGCGAACGCGTCGAGCCCCTCGCCCGGCAACTCCACCCGGCGCACGACCCTCGCGCTTGCGGTCTCGACGAAGACCACCTCGCGCGGGGTGAGCACCGCGGCGACCGCGGCGACGAGCAGGAAGCTCCCCGGCACGCCTGCAGTGTACCGCCTCCGGTAGACTGACGCAGTGAGCGGCGACCTCGCGGCCGACATCAAGCGCTTTGCGCTCCACGAGCTGGGGTTCTCGCTCGCCGGTATCGCCGGCGCCGACCCGCTTGCCGGCGGCGCGCGCCTCGCCGAATGGCTGACACGCGGCAACCACGGCACGATGGCGTTCCTGGCCGACACCGCCGCGGTGCGCTGCGACCCGGGGCGTTTCCTTGCCGGCGCCAGGAGCGTCGTCTGCGTCGCGATGAGCTACCACGAGGCCTCCGCCCCCCCCGGCCCCGCCGCCGCCCCCGAGCAGGCGGCCGTCGCCCGCTACGCCCGCCGGCCCGATTACCATCGCGTCATCCGGACTCGGCTCGTCCGCCTCGGGCGCTTCCTCGCCGCGCGCGCGCCGGGAGCTGCGTGGCGTCCCGCCGTGGACACCGCTCCCCTGCTCGAGAAGGAGCTGGCGCAGCGGGCGGGCCTGGGGTGGATCGGCAAGAACACCTGCCTCGTCAACCGCACGCTCGGCAGCGAGATCCTCCTCGGCGAGCTGGTCACCGACGTGACGCTCCCACCCGACCGGCCCGAGACCGACCACTGCGGCACGTGCTCCGCATGCCTGACGGCGTGCCCGTCGCGCGCCTTCGAAGCCGCCCGCCTCCTCGACGCCCGCCGCTGCCTGGCGTACGCCACGATCGAGCACCGCGGGGACTTCCCCGCCGCGCTGCTCCCCTCCCTCGGCAACCGCCTGTTCGGCTGCGACGCCTGCCAGTCCGCCTGTCCGTGGAACCGGCGCGCTGGGCCGTCGTGCGTCCCGGCGCTCGCGCCTCGCGACCACCTCGCCGGACTTTCTCGAGCGCAGCTCGGGCGCATCGACCGGGAAGGGTGGGCCACCGTCGCCGCCGGCACGCCGCTGCGCCGCCTCGACTATCCCAGGCTCGTGCGCAACCTCCAGGCGATCGCCCGCGGCGGGGAACTCCGGGGCGGGGCTTGACCGACCTTGACTTTCCGCTCCGAGGCGACTATAAACCCCGCCTCAGAGGGACCGTGACGGTTCCTCGCGGAGGTGCAAGCCCGCTGCGCAAACCAAGAGGAGTGAAACAGACGGGCTCCCACCGCGCACGGGCAGCCGGTGATCTCCCGTTTGTGGTATGTTGAACCTTACCGTTCAGGAGAGTAGGCTATGAACCGGCATCCGGAAGATGCCAACCTCTATCAGGAGGAAAGGAGAGTTGAGATGCGTAAGAATCAGGTATTTGTTGGTGGGTTGCTGTTGGTCGTGGCCGTCTTGGCCGTCGGCTGCGCCAAGCCGCCGCAGCAGGAGATCGATGGTGCGAAGGCTGCGCTGACCGCCGCCGAGCAGGCCGAGGCGCCGAAGTACGCCGCCGATGCTTGGGACAAGGCCCAGCAGGCGATGAACGCGGTCAACGCCGAACTCGAGGCGCAGCAGGCCAAGTTCGCCTTGTTCCGCTCCTACACCAAGGGCAAGCAGCTGATCGCCGACGCCACCAACGCCGCCAATGCTGCCAAGGACGCCGCGGTTGCTGGCAAGGAAAAGGCGAAGACCGACGCCAAGGCCGCCATCGACGCCGCCAAGGCTTCTCTCGACAGCGCCAACACGCTGCTCGCCGACATCGAGAAGTGCGGCCGCGCGAAGCGGGCGAAGGAAGTGAAGAAGGACCTCGAGACCGTCAAGGGCAACCTCGAGTCCTACAAGGCCACGGTGGCCGACCT
>NCBR01000351.1 GCA_002279285.1 Acidobacteria bacterium 37-71-11 | reverse complement strand
AGGTAGACCCGCTGCCTCAGGGTGAGCGGCTTGGGATCGCGCACGACCACGTCGCGGGTGATCATCGGTCCAACTCCCCGGCAATCACGTTGAAGCTGCCGAGCATGGCCACGGCGTCGGACACCGTGCTTCCCTCGAGCATGTGGGGGTAGGCCTGGAAGATCGCGAAGCACGGCGGCCGGACCTTGATGCGGTACGGTTTGCCTCCCCCGTCCGACACGATGTAGTAGCCGAGTTCCCCGTTTGCCCCCTCGGTGAAGCCGTACCCGTCCCCGGCCGGAACCTTCATGCCCTCCATGATGAGCTTGAAGTGCCAGATCAGGGACTCCATCTCCGTGTAGACCTTCTCCTTGGGAGGCAGCGCGACGTTGTGGTCATCGACGATGATCGGCCCCGGTTCGAGCCGCCCCAGCGCCTGTTCCACGAGCGCGAGCGACTGTTTGATCTCTTCGACCCGCACGAGGTACCGCGCGTAGGTGTCGCCGCCGTGCGACACCGGCACCTTGAAGTCGTACGTCTCGTAGCCCAGGTACGGGTACGCCTTGCGGACGTCGTAGGCGACGCCGCAGGCGCGCAGGCACGGCCCGGTCCATCCCCAGTCCACCGCGTCCTCGGCCGAGAGCCTGCCGATCCCCTCGGTGCGGTCGCGGAAGATCCGGTTCTCGGTGATCAGCGTCTCCATGTCGCCGATGAGCGTCGGGATGCGCTTGAGAAGGTACCGCACCGAGTCGGCGAAGTCGCCCGGCACGTCGTGCGAGAGTCCCCCGATGCGCACATACGACATGGTCAGGCGGCTGCCGCAACACGCCTCGAGCAGCGAGTAGATCTCCTCCCGCGCCTCGTACATGTACAAAAACGGCGTCATGGCGCCGAGGTCGTTGAGGTTCGCCCCGATGTCCACGATGTGGTCCATGATCCGCGAGAGTTCGGATAGGATGAGGCGGATCGTCTGAGCCCGCGGTGGCGCCGGCACCCCGAGTATGTTCTCGACGGCAAGCGCGTAGCCGACGCCGTTCATCATCGCCGAGCAGTAGTTGAGGCGGTCGGTGTACGGGATCACCTGGTTCCAGGTGTGGCTCTCCGCCATTTTCTCGAAGCACCGGTGCAGGTAGCCGATCTCGACCTCAGCCCTGGTGATGATCTCGCCGTCCAGCCTGACGACCGTGCGCAAGGTGCCGTGGGTGGCGGGGTGCGAAGGGCCGAGGTTGAGCACCTGGGTTTCGAAGTGGTCGCCGTCCTCCGGGTGTTCCTTCGCCCACGCCGGCATGTCGTCCTGCTCCGCCTCGCGGAGCAGCCAGCGCTGGCCGGGGTCGTAGTCCTTGCGCAAGGCATGCCCCTGAAACGCCTGGTGGCACAGGATGCGCTTGAGGTTGGGGTGGCCCTCGAAGCGGATGCCGAACATGTCGAACGCCTCGCGCTCGAACCAGTCCGCCGCCCGCCACACGCCGTAGAGCGAAGGGACGACGGGGTCGTCCTCGCGAACCGGCACCTTGAGGCGGATCCGCTGCCCGCGTTCGAGCGAGGCCGCGTGGTAGACGACCTCGAAACGCTCGTTACGCCCGGGGTAGTCGACGCCGCAGACGTCGAGGAGGAGCTTGAAATCCAGCGCCGGATCGTTCTTGAGGTGGCGGGCGAGTTCCGGCAGCACACCGCGGTCGACGCGGAAGGCCTGCATCTCCCCGCCGGGGATCTCTTCCACCCCCGTGCCCTGGGGAAAAATGCTGCGGATCGCGGCCACAGTCTGTTCGCGGTTCTCCATTCGCCCCCCCGCTG
>NCBR01000151.1 GCA_002279285.1 Acidobacteria bacterium 37-71-11 | reverse complement strand
CGCGCCCGGCGGGCGCGAGCCATTCGTCGTTCGGCACGGTGGCGGCGTCCCATTGGCGTTTCGTCGCTTCGAAGAGGGCTTCGAGGCCGTTGGAGAGCGTCTCGTCGGGACCGAACACCCGAAACGTCCGCTGCTCACTGTTGAGCTTCTCCACGTCGCGCAGGAAAGGCCCGAGCACATGCGTGTCACCGATGCCGGGCGCTCCGGGCGTTGGCACGTCGGCCGCGTACTCGCGGAAATCCGGCAGCCGCAGGTCGCGGAGCAGGATTCCGCCGTTGGCGTGAGGGTTCGCGCCCATGCGCCGTTCGCCCTTGGGCGCGAGGTCGGCCAGTTCCGGCTTCAGGCGCCCCTCCTCATCGAAAAGCTCCTCCGGCCGGTAGCTCCTCAGCCACTCTTCCAACAGCTTGAGGTGTTCGGGATGCGTGGCCGGGTCGGACAGCGGCACCTGGTGCGCCCGGAACGTGCCTTCGATCTGCAGGCCATCGACCACCTTAGGCCCCGTCCAGCCTTTCGGCGAGTTGAGCACGATCATCGGCCAGCGCGGCCGCGTGAGGTCGCCGCCGGCGCGGGCGTTGTGCTGGCTTTGCCGGATCTGCTCCACGGCGGTGTCGAGCGCCGCAGCCATGGCCTCATGCATCGGCTCGGGCTCATGGCCCTCGACGAAGTGGGGCGTCCACCCGTAGCCGCGGAGCAGCTGTTCCAATTCCTCATGCGTGATGCGCGCGAGGACGGTCGGGTTGGAGATCTTGTAGCCGTTGAGGTGCAGGATCGGCAGCACCGCGCCGTCGGTCGCCGGATCGAGGAACTTGTTGGAATGCCACGACGTGGCCAGCGGTCCGGTTTCCGCCTCGCCATCGCCGACGACGCAGGCGACGATCAGATCGGGGTTGTCGAACACCGCCCCGAACGAATGGCTGAGCGAGTAACCCAGCTCGCCCCCCTCGTGGATCGAGCCCGGGCACTCCGGCGATGCGTGGCTGGGGATCCCTCCGGGAAACGAAAACTGCCGGAACAGCTTCTGGAGGCCCGCTTCATCCTGGCTGATGTCGGGGTAGACCTCGCTGTACGTGCCCTCGAGGTAGGTGTTGCCGACGACGGCCGGGCCGCCGTGCCCCGGCCCGGAGACGTAGATCATGTCGAGGTCGTACTTCTTGATCACCCGGTTCAGGTGCGCGTAGATGAAGTTCTGCCCGGGGGTCGTGCCCCAGTGCCCCAGCAGCATGTGCTTGACATCCGCGAGCGCGAGCGGTCGCTTCAGAAGGGGGTTGTCGTAGAGATAGATCTGACCGACCGAGATGTAGTTGGCGGCGCGCCAGTAGGCGTCGATCTTGTGGAGCAGGTCCGGGGGTAGAGGTCGTTTCGTCATGGTTCGTTTCTCCCTTCGCAGCCAAGGTCGAGAACGCGGCACACCGCCTCGGCGATCATGCGTTCCTCGTCCGTGCGGATGACGCGGACCGCGACCCGGCTCTCCGCCGTGGAGATCACCCCTTCATTGGCCGCGTTTCGCTTCTCCTCGAGCTCGATGCCAAGGAACCCCAGCCCATCGCAGATCCGGGCGCGGACCGTGGGCGCCTGCTCCCCGATGCCAGCCGCGAACACCAGCGTGTCGACCCCCCCCAACGCCGCCGCGAACGCGCCGATCCACTTCTTGACCTGGTAGCAGAACAGCGCGACCGCTTCCGCCGCCCGCACGTCGTGCGCCTCACGGTCGAGCAACTCGCGCATGTCGGAGCTTGTTTCCGAGATTCCGAGCAGCCCGGACTGCGAATTCACCATCTCGTTGAACTGCTTCGGGCTCATCTTCTCGGTGCGCGCCAGATACAACACGAGGCCGGGGTCCAGATCGCCTGAGCGGGTACTCATGGGCACGCCTGCCGCCGGCGTGAAGCACATACTCGTATCGATGCTCGTCCCACGATGCACCGCCGCCAGGCTCGCGCCGCTGCCGAGGTGGGCGAGGACGACCCGGCCCTGCGCCGCTTCCGTCCCGGCCACACGGCCAAGTTCTTCCATCAGATACGCATACGACAACCCGTGAAACCCGTACCGCCGCACGCCCTGGGCTTCGTAGCGCCGCGGGATCGGCAACAACCGGGCCACGCGCGGCAGGCCGTGGTGAAACGCGGTGTCGAAACACGCCACCTGGGGCAGGTTCGGAAACCGGCGATGAAACGCCGCGGTCAGCAGAATCTCCTCGGGCAGGTGGTCGGGATCGAACGGCATGAGTTGACGCAACTCGTCGATCATGTCCTTGGTGATCAGCGCAGGTGCGCTGTACTTCGGTCCGCCATGCACCACGCGGTGCCCCACCGCGGTCAACGCGTCACGCCCGCTGCGTTCCTCGATCCAATCCATCAGCACATTCACCGCCGCCGTGTGATCCGGCGCCGTTACCGGCCGCGAAAAGGTGTCCTCCTGGCTGACGCCCTTCACCCGCAAGACGGCCTCCGGTCGTCCAATCCGCTCGATCCCACCCCCAAGGATCCGCCGGAGCGAATCGCCGGCCTCGAACACGGCGAGCTTGATGCTCGACGAACCGCCATTGATCGTCAGGAGGCGTGGGTCAGATCGCTTCATCGCGACAGTCCCGAGTCCGCCTTGCGCGTACGTCCTGACTGCCGAGGCGCCGCAGCCAGAGCATCGTTGACGATTGTTTGCGCTTCTTCCAGGATGCGGCGCAGATGACCCGCCCCGCGGAAGCTCTCCGCGTAGATCTTGTAGATGTCTTCCGTCCCCGACGGGCGCGCCGCGAACCATCCGCTCTCGGCCACCACCTTCAGCCCGCCGATGGCGGCGCCGTTGCCCGGCGCGTTGCTGAGGATGGCCTGGATCTTCTCGCCGGCCAGCTCTTTGATCTTGACCTGCTCCGGGGACAGTCTTGCCAGTGCGGCTCTCTGTTCCGCGGTGGCTGGCGCCTCGACCCGGTCATAGGCAGGGTCGCCGAACTCGCGCGTGAGTTCTTGGTAGAGTTCGCCCGGATCCCGGTCCATCCGCGCCGTGATCTCCGCCGCGAGCAGAGCCGGGACGATGCCGTCCTTGTCCGTCGTCCAGACGCTGCCATCCCGACGGAGGAACGACGCGCCCGCGCTCTCCTCACCGCCGAAGCCAAGCGAGCCGTCGAGCAGCCCGTCAACGAACCACTTGAAACCGACCGGCGTCTCGTACAGCGTGCGCCCCAGCTTCGCGGCGACGCGGTCGATTATCCCGCTACTCACCACGGTCTTGCCGACCGCCGCTTTCGTACTCCACTTCGGTCGGTGCTGAAAGAGATAGAAGATGGCGACCGCCAGGTAGTGGTTGGGCGGCAGCAGTCCTGCGCTGCGAGTGACGATTCCGTGTCGGTCGTGGTCGGTGTCGCACGCGAAGGCGATCTCGAAGCGATCCTTCAGATCGATCAAGCTTTGCATCGCATAGGGCGATGAGGGGTCCATGCGGATCTGGCCGTCCCAGTCGACCGTCATGAACCGGAATGTCGGATCGACGGCCTCGTTGACGACGGTGAGGTTCAGGCCGTAGCGCTCGGCGATCGGTCCCCAGTAGTGGACCCCGGCGCCGCCGAGCGGATCGACGCCCATGCCGATCTTCGCGTCGCGAATGGCGTCCATGTCGATCACATTGCCGAGGTCGGCGACGTACGCATCGAGGTAGTCGTGCCGGTGCGTCGTCGGGGCGCGAAGAGCGTTCTCGAGTGGAATCCTCTTGACACCCACAAGATGATCCCCGAGAAGCTCGTTTGCCTTCGCCTCGATCCAGGCGGTGACGGCGTGCTCCGCGGGCCCGCCGTTTGGTGGGTTGTACTTGAAGCCGCCGTCATGGGGGGGGTTGTGCGACGGCGTGATCACGACGCCGTCGGCCAACCCGGTCGCGCGCCCGTGGTTGTAGGTGAGAATCGCATGCGAGACGACAGGGGTCGGGGTGTATTCGTCTCCCTGTGCGAGCATGACGTCAACCCCATTGGCCGCCAGCACCTCCAGCGCGGTGGCAAGAGCCGGAACCGAGAGCGCGTGGGTGTCCATGCCAAGAAACAGCGGGCCATCGATCTTTTGCTGCCTGCGGTACATACAAATGGCCTGAGTGATGGCGAGAATGTGCGATTCGTTGAAGGACTTGTCGAATGCTGAACCGCGATGCCCCGAGGTGCCGAACATGACCCGTTGCGCCGGTACGGAAGGATCAGGACGCTCCGTGTAGTAGGCGGTGATGAGCTTGGGCACGTTGACGAGCATGGCCGGCGTTGCAGACTTTCCCGCAAGCGGACTCACGTTCATAGCCGTATCTCCTCGACCAGATTGGCACTCGAGACGATTTCACGCCACCTGAGATACCGTCCCGCTCTGGCAGTGCCTCCAACGTAGTTTTTGGTGTTCCCAGTGGGAAGAGTGCTTACTACCCGGGAACAGGCCGGCCACGTGGGTAGAAACTACCCCTTAAAGTGCTGGCGGACCTTCGTCGCAATCTGGCGGTCCGTCATCTTGTCGACTGTTTCAAGCACGGCGATGCGGTCGGTCAGGTTCTTATGTCCAAGGCGCTTATTGAGTTCGCCCTTGGCCTCACCAGGCCCGAAAATCAGAATGGACTCCGCATCACCAATGGACGCAATGACCGCGTCGTAGTAGGAGTTGAGATGTCCCGTAAGGCCTCTCTGTTGGCTGTCATCTGCCACCACTTGCTGTCGTTCATAACGACCCTTGAGGGGCGAATCACCGGACCTGCGGAGCTGTTTTTCGGCTGCCGATATAACGATCCTCGTCTCGTCCCCCTTGTCGGTCACAGTCACGACAATCGCCTTCCTGTGGTCAATCCATAGGCCTACTTTTGTTGTCATCGAGTTCTCCTTTCTACGAACCCCACCTCATACTGAGTTCAGCCGTGTGCCGATGGTTCTGGTGCGCGGGATGGATGGGCGCCCGCCTGGTCGGCTGGGGTCCGCGGGGAACCCGAGGGCACGTCGCGGCCCGCGCCGAGCACGACCCGCACCCGATGCGGACGCCCGTCGTCGGAGAGCGGGATCGCCGCAGGATCGGCGGGCGATCCGTCGAGCTCGGCGCTCGCCACGCCCCGGCAGCGCCGCTCCGGGTTCTCCACGACGATCGTGTAGGGTGTCGTCCCGAAGCGCCATTCGATCGAGTAGGTCGGCCACGAGGATGGGATGCACGGGTCTACCGTGAAGCATGCGCCGCGGCGCTGGAGCCCGAGGATCCCCTCCAATCCGACCCGGTACATCCAGCCGGCCGAACCCGTGTACCAGGTCCAGCCGCCACGCCCCCGGTGCGCCGGGTGGTCGTAGACGTCTCCCGCGACCGCATAGGGCTCGGTCATGTACTTCTCGACCTCGCTCGCCGTCCGCGAGTGGTTGATGGGGTTGAGCATGTGGAAGAGTTCCACCGCCTCGTCGCCGCTGCCGAGACGCGCGAGCGCGAGGACGACCCACGCCGCCGCGTGCGTGTACTGCCCTCCATTTTCGCGGATCCCCGGGATGTAGCCCTTGATGTACCCCGGGTCGAGAACCGTGTGATCGAACGGCGGCGACAGAAGCAGGATGACGCCCGAACCGCGCCGGACCAGGTGGGTGCGCACGGCACTCATCGCGCGCTCGGAGCGCTTTCTCGGCGCGGCGCCGGAAAGAACAGCCCAGGTCTGGGCGATCGAGTCGATCTTTCCCTCGTCGTTCTGCGACGAACCCAGCGGCGTGCCGTCGTCGAAGTACGCGCGCCGGTACCACTCGCCGTCCCAAGCTTGCTCCAGCATGGTTCCCAGGCGCTCGCGTTCGGCGCGGTAGCGCGCCGCCCTGGGCGCGTCACCCCGCTCCCCGCACAAGGGGGCGAGCGCTCCCAAGACGGCGTGGAGGAACCAGCCGACCCAGACGCTCTCCCCGCGACCCTCTGGGCCGACGCGGTTGTAGCCGTCGTTCCAGTCGCAGCTCCCGATGAGCGGCAGGCCGTGGGCGCCGGCGGTGAGTGCGCGATCCACGGCCCTGACGCCGTGCTCGAACAGCGTGCCC